>CAIXMD010000445.1 GCA_903920415.1 uncultured Desulfomonile sp. | reverse complement strand
GTACACCGTACGCAAAAGAGTCCTGGCATCGAAAAAGAATCGCCTAATCCCTCTTTGGGGGAGAGAGGCAGCCTTGCCTGCCAGAGAGGAATATAGTCTTCTCAGGTGAACCAGCAATTCAGAGAGAGGTACGGTCAGGAAGGCGGAAATTGGTAAGTAACGTTGGCCATCGGAAACTAGCAATGTGGCGCTCTCACAGTTGGGATGCGACCCCCCCAGAGTCTGTTTGCCAAAAAACCGGGACAGCACCTGAAAGTTCATCATCCCTGTAGGAATAAACTCAATTTCTGGAATCATTTTCTCAAAGACTTTCTCGACGCACTCCGTAGTGGTGGGTTCAAGCTGCACATCCCCCTCCCAACAGGGAGTAAGAGGAACAAAGCCCCATACAGACACGTGGTCTCTATAGTCGTGGATGAAATTCAAGAGTTCGTTCATATGAACGTCGTTCACTCCCAGGGCCACTGTGGAGATCACGGCAAGCTTATTCACTCCACACTCAACAACGTTTTCGAACGCGATCTTCTTGACAGCCAAAGAATTGTCGCCTCGCAGGGTCCGGTAGATTTCCGGACGGGTACCGTCGAATCCGAAATTTACCTGGATGCCCATTGAGCAAAGTTCCCTGCAATAATCTTTGTCGGCTAACCTTATACCGTTGGTGAAAACTTGAACCTGAAAACCATAGGATCGGGCTAGCCCGACAATTTCTAGGAAATTCTTGTGAACGGTAGGTTCGCCGCCGAAGAAACACATGTTGGGTCTGGGATCGTTTTTAAGAAAGTGTTTGAAAATTTTGTCGAAATACTCAATAGGCGGATGGTAGGAAAATCCCATTACGTCCACGTACGCCAGACATATGGGACACCGCTGATTGCATAGATTGGTAACGTCGATTGCTACAGTTGTGGGAATCCTATGAGCCTGATGGTCACAGACCTTACAGTCAAGTGAGCACGCCGGTGTCGACGGCTCCTGATAACCGGAGATTTCACGCTTCCATCGCCACTTGCGAGCATCTTTTGTTACCAGGGAGGAAGTGCGTCCGCAATCCCGGCAGAATTTCACTAGATAAACTTGGTTGTTTCTTATTTCATAGCATGCATCGGTTGGAACACCACATTTTTCACATAGGCCCAGTTTCATTTTTCAGCTCCTGGAAGCGAATCAGATTTATCTGATACCTTTGGGAAAGCCTAGTTTACTTTGGATTTCCTGACATCCAACTGAAATTTTTCACAAAAACGATGAGATTTTTAAATGGGATCCTTATCACACATTTTTAGCTTGTCAAGGCAAAAAACAATTTGTGATAATAAAAAATTTAAGATCAATACCTTTGGTACGGTGAAGGGCTAAATTTTCGAACGCATGTTCGAAATTAGTCTTTTGAAATGGATTCCTAAGCCAGAAAGAGTAGCCCAGCATGAAAGAACCTTCAATATTGATACTCGCAGGAGAAGCCTCTGGCGATTATCATGCCGCGGCCATGGTGAAGGACTTGAAGCAGATCTGTCCAGGTATTCGCGTTTCAGGCATCGGTGGTGACAAATTGGCCCAGGCAGGAATGGAACTTTTTCACCACTACAGAGAGATCAACACCATCGGCCTGAATCTGGGCATAGGAAAGATCCGCAGCATTGCAGCGGCGTACAGAAAGATGAAATTCGAACTGAGAAAAGGTGGGCATCAGCTTTTTATCCCTGTTGACTTTCCGGATTTGAACTTACGTCTTTGCCATCTTGCAGGGGATTCTGACGTGCGAGTCTGCTATTACATAAGTCCACAGGTGTGGGCTTGGCGAAAGGGACGAATTCGGAAGATTGCCCGCAGAGTTGATCGGATGATGACGATTTTCCCCTTTGAGGAGGAGATGTACAGGGCATCGGGTCTTAAAGTAGATTTTGTAGGTCACACTATGGAACGGGACATCCCATTGTTCCAAGATAAGAACCTGCTTCGAAGAGAACTCGGTATAGACCTTTCGCGTCCGGCAATAGCTTTGGTACCCGGCAGTAGGCCGGCAGAAATTCACCGCATGCTTCCAGTCATGTGTGAAGCGGCGGGGATTTACTCCAGGGAATATCCGGATACGCAATTCCTGCTGCCGTTGGCAGGGCCTCACCTGGCCGACATGGTCCGAGAAGTCCTTGCACATTATGATATTCAGGTGACCCTCCATGCGACTGAAGCCGCCCGGTTAATGGCTGCATGCGACAGCGGCCTGGTCACTTCCGGAACAGCCACCCTACAGGCTGCGCTTGCGGGAATGCCGCACGTGGTCGCCTACAAACTGGACCGTTTTAGCTGGATCCTTGCCAGAAAGATTCTTAAGCCGCTTGTGATGGATGAGGACATACACGTGGCCATAGCCAATGTCCTTGCCATTAAGAGTGAAAAACACGGTGGAGGGCCCATCATTGAGCTGATCAACTCCGGCTTCCGTGTGGTCTGCAAAGAGTGCGGGCGACCTCTCTTCGTACCGGAACTCCTTCAAGACCAAGCTTCACCGGAAAACCTCGCAGAGTGGCTTTTGCGTTTCCGTTCGGAGGAGGGTCTCAGGGCTGCCATGATCCGAGGGTTTGAACAGTTACGAAGCATGCTGAAACCTCCCCAAGATGGTCTGACACCTGCCGCTGTAGTCATGGATTGCCTGAAAGGCTAGCTCGATTTGCTGGTTCGATCCTCAGTTGAACTTCTTCATCTTTATCCTCATCTCATCCAGCAGCTTCGGTTTACCGCGGACAACCGACAAGCGCTCAGACCGCAGTCCTCTACGCAGTGAAGCCCATCTGCCTGAACAGGAGGGCTGCCATGTTCAAGAGGTTGAGCCCGATTTGCGGATAGACGCGCATAATCTCGTGGAACTGACTCTGAGCCAGGACGAGCACCTCGGCGTCCTGGGTCACCACCGAGGTATTTGCCGGAGGGACATGGGCAAACATCGGCACAAAATTCAAATATCCGTTTGTTTCGGTTGTCCTGAGCTCTTTTTGCTCGGGGGTCTCGTAATCCTGATAAGTTGTGACCTGTCCTGACATTACCAGATAGATTGATGGGTTGTCTTCCCCTGCTCGAATGATGATGTCTCCGGAGTGCAATCTTTGAGGTTTCGCGATCGAGGCCACAGCGTGGAGTTCTCTCGTCCCCAACCCTTCAAAAAGTGAAAACGCCTTGAGCCTATTGATGATCTCGATGATTTCAGGCATGTGGGCCTCCCTTCCCATGGCTTTGTCCGAGGCATATTCGGCAACCTGTCGGACGAACGAATCGTCGTCTTCTCGTAATGATTCGATCACAGGAACAAGTGCCGGGTTCGGCGGAAGATCCGCCATCACATACACCGCCAGCAGGCGGGTCACCCGGTCTGCTGAGTGGGCCAGCAGTGCAAGCAGACGCTCCAGTTCGTCTTTCGATACCAGGTTGAACAGCTTTCGCCCTTTTTCGATTTTCTCGTTGAGGGGCAAGTCATCGATGAGCGGCACCAAGTACGGAAGATTCTGCCCTCTGATCGACGTCTCCACCAGTTCGATCGCCACCGACGCGTTTTCAGATTTGAGGGACTGATACATGAGACGCATGTCCGCGTGGTACACCCACAAAGCATAGAACAACAGACTGAGAATCTCGTCGTTACGGGCCACAAGATGTTGTTTCAGCATCTGAACGCTTTCATGCTGCTCAAATTCTTGCAGCCGACGAATGCAGATGAGATCCTCGTACGCCTCCTCGACTGATCTTCCGAAAAGATGGGTCAGCTCAAAATAGCTAATCCTCGGCGACAGTCGTATCACTTCGAGGATTGCCTGCTTTCCCCGCAAGCTGGCATCCGGGATAGAAGTCTCCAGGATCGTCAGGATCTCGGCAGGAAACGCAATAAGGGCTTCCATTGCAGCGTTCCGCACCTGGTTATCCAGGTCTTCCAGGCACTGGGTTAGCTTTCTCGCCGCTCGCATGTCCGGGTTTAAGGCCAAGGCGAGAGCGGCCTCAGCGCGGATCTCGGGACTTGGGTCGTCCAACATCGTTATCGCCATCTCAGGCGCCATGGGGGCAGGTCGTTCCTCTCCCTCGACCTTTTCTTGGGGGAGCATGTCAACTACGTTGGACTCGAGACCGATCGGGGCACCGCCCGCGTCGAAGGTTTGAACAGCCTCTATTTGGTCGTAATCGATCTTGCCGACGACGATGACTTGCTTGAGAATGCGCTTGTACTCCTTGCGAAAGAGGAGGGTCTCAAAGGCCCAGTAAACGGCGAGAATCGCCGCTATGTATGCGAAATCATGCGGCTCCATTACTGGTTTCAGAAAGATCATGAGAAGGGAACCGGCCAACATGCCGACCTTCAGGACGGTACCTCGGATAAAGGTGCGACTCCATGACACCAGTGCCTTCGGGATCACGTTGAAAAGGATCTTGTTTACCGGACCCGCGATTGCCCTCTGGATGAGGATCAGGGTAAACTGGCCGTACGCGGCGACGTAGATGTTGAAAAAGGTTGTGAGCGCTCCGAAAACGATCGCGAAATTGATCGGCTGCACAAGTGATGCGTTGGGTAATCCCATTGCCGAGTACAGCCGTCCCGCAAACAACAGGATCACGAAGGCTGTGAGCGTCGTTGCGCCGCGAAACATGCTGAGAAAAGTTATGAGGGACTGTTCCGACGCAAAGCTGCTGTTGGCAATCACACTGAACTGGTAAGAAAAAATCGGCAGCAAGACGTTTGGTATGAGACCGCAAATGATCAGAAAGCGAATTATCGGGAACTCCTTCAT
>CAIXMD010000444.1 GCA_903920415.1 uncultured Desulfomonile sp. | reverse complement strand
TCATCGATGATGTCGAGAATAGGATCTTGTCTGGAGGGAGAATCTTACGCTCTGAAGCGGAAATTCTTCTCAATATTCCTGACGATTATTTTATGCGCCTTGCTGCTGCCGCCGACCGGATAAGAATACATTTCAAGGGGCATCAATTTGATGCTTGCAGCCTTATAAACGCACGCTCGGGACGCTGCTCCGAGGACTGCTCTTTCTGTGCACAGTCAGCCCGACACAAATCAGATTGCGAGACTTACGAGCTGCGTTCCGGAAGTGAGATTCTTTCTGCAGCCCAGGCAGCCCATGACGCGGGTGCTTCCAGGTTCTGCACGGTTACGAGCGGCGGAGCCTTGTCTTCGGAAGATTTCGACGCCCTGGTGGAATCACTGGAAAAGGTCAAAGCCGACGTGGACATTGCTCTCGATGCGTCGCTCGGCTTCTTGGATGAGCAAAGGGCATCCAGGCTCCGTGCAGCGGGTGTCAGCAGGTACAACCATAACTTGGAAACTTCTCGAGGACATTACCCTAAGATTTGCACCACCCACACCTTCGATCAAAGAGTCTCCACTGTGAAAACGGCACTGGGCAAGGGATTTTCAGCTTGCAGCGGAGGAATAATCGGCCTGGGAGAGACTCCGTCCCAGAGGCTGGATCTGGCATTTAACCTATTAGAATTAGGAGTCGATTGTGTTCCGGTAAATATTCTTAACCCGCGTCCGGGAACTCCGCTAGCAGGAATGTCTCCACCGCAACCTATCGAAATCATGAAAACTCTTGCGCTCTTTAGGCTTATACTCCCCGGAGCCACGATTAAGATTGCCGGAGGCCGGGAACGGAACCTGGGTGACTTTCAAGGAATGGCCTTGCGAGCAGGCGCCAATGGTATGATCATCGGGGGTTACCTTACCACCGGAGGCCGAGCATGGGAGGATGACATCAATATGATCAGGCTGGCCGGTTTTGAACTTCAAAAGTGCTCATAACCCCTTGATCGAGGTCCAACTGAATACAGGATAGATTTATCAAAGGCTGTTCGGATTGAAGGAGCCTCGGATCGCTTCAGACAGTCCGCGCGTAAAGTGGACCGTGGATCCGCGAGGGGCGATGCACTTGACTTTTTTGGAGGAAAAGGATAAACACCCTAATCTGATTGTGGAAAAAATTCAGGAGACACTTGATGTTGTCGGAATCTTCTCCAAAGTCCAAGAAAATCGTCACTTCATCGCTCACCGAAGTCAGGGTCGGCAAGGTTCAGGAACTGCTGGACTTGGGAATCCCCCCTTACGCGACAGGTTTCGTGCCGGATCTCTTCTCTGAGGAATTCAGACAAAGATTCGGTCACATGACGACCTCCGATGCGTCGGGAGAACTGGTTCGCATGGCAGGGCGCATAATGGCTCTGCGCATCTTGGGGAAGGCCACATTCTTACGTCTCAGCGATGCCTCAGGTGACTTTCAGGTGTACCTGGCTCGAGACACAGTAGGTGTCGAAACTTACAAGTTGGTGAAGAAATTGGACGTAGGAGACATTATCGGGGTGGAAGGCCATCCTTTTGTCACCCGCTCAGGCGAGTTGAGCCTCCTGACTGACAAATTCACCATTTTAACAAAGTCTCTCAGGCCTCTTCCCGAAAAATGGCACGGTCTTACTGACGTAGAAACCAGGTACAGGCAACGCTATCTCGATCTCATCGTTAACCGCAGATCCAGAGACATTGTAGTGATAAGAAGTCGTATCATATCCTATCTAAGACACTTTTTAACGGAGCGAAATTTCCTGGAAGTAGAAACTCCCATGATGCAGGCCATCCCGGGAGGCGCTACTGCCAAGCCCTTTGAGACGTTCCATCATGCGCTGAGCCGGCGACTCTACTTAAGGGTTGCACCGGAATTATATCTGAAACGTCTCCTGGTTGGCGGCTTTGTCAGGGTTTTCGAAATAAACCGTAACTTCCGGAACGAGGGAATATCTACTCAGCACAATCCTGAGTTCACCATGTTGGAGTTCTACAAAGCATTCAGTACGTACGAAGACTTGATGACAATGACTGAGGAAATGCTCTCCGGTCTGGCTTATGATATTTTTGGAGGATTCAAGTTTTCGTACGGCGAAACAGCGGTAGATCTGACCCCCCCTTGGCCGAGGATGACAGTCCGTGAGGCCTTGCTGCGCTACGGCGGCTTCAGGCCGGAGCAGATCGATGATCGTAACTCGGTATTCATCAAGGCTGTCGAGACTGGTTTGGATGTGGGTAAAGACGACTCGCTCGGCAAGCTCTGGATGGCCCTCTTTGACGTGGCGGTTGAAGAAAAGCTGTGGGGCCCTATTTTCATTCACAGGTATCCGGTGGAAGTTTCCCCCCTGGCCAGGCGCAATGATGAAGATCCTACGGTAACGGATCGCTTCGAGCTTTATATTTGCGGGCGGGAAATGGCCAATGCCTTTACGGAACTCACCGACCCAATTGATCAGAGGAGCCGTTTCGAGGATCAGGTTCAAGCAAGGGTTTCCGGAGATGAAGAGGCCCATTTTTTAGACGAGGATTTTTTGAGAGCGTTGGAATATGGGATGCCCCCCGCGGCTGGTGAAGGCATCGGGATAGACAGGTTAGTGATGCTGCTGACTGACTCCCAGTCGATTCGAGAGGTGATTCTGTTTCCTCACATGAGACCCGAAAAAGGGAGCGGATGAAGTTACCCTTCGAAATAAGAGTCGGCCTTCGCTACATGAAGGCCAAGAGAAAGCAGGCCTTTATTTCCATAATTAGCGCGTTCAGCGTACTTGGAGTCATGCTGGGAGTCATGACTCTCATCATTGTCCTGGGAGTAATGAACGGTTTCGAAAAAGATCTTAAGGAAAAAATCCTCGGCACCGTCTCACACCTTGTAGTGCTGAACCATTCCACCAGAACAGTAACGGGGTGGCCCCAATTAATTGACAGGATTAACGTTCTTGACGGAATCAAGGCCGTGACGCCGTACATATACGGACAGGCGATGTTGTCCGCCCATGGCAAAGTCCGGGGTGTCATTGTCCGCGGTATAGACGTCGCTACAGCCGGCAACGTTATCTATCTTCCCAGGTACCTCCAAAGCGGTTCTCTTCAAGACTTGGCGGTGCTCACAGATACACTGCCCGGCATCATTGTTGGGAAGGAACTGACCGTATCTAATTCTCTTCGTGAAGGGGATGTGGTTCAGCTCATCTCACCCCAGGGAAAGAGGACTCCCGTCGGAGCAGTGCCAAAGGTTCATAATTTCAGGATTGCCGGAATCTTCAAGTCAGGAATGTACGAGTTCGACGCGAACTTCGTTTACATGGAATTGGCCCAGGCCCAGAAATTCTTTGAGATGGGCGATGGGGTCACCGGCATTGAAGTGGCTCTAAACGATATTTACTATGCACCCAAGCTGGGCACGCGGATCGAGGCGTCTCTGGGAAGTCCCTTCTGGACCAGAACATGGAAAGATATGTACAGAAATCTTTTCAGTGCCCTTAAGCTTGAGAAAATAGCGATGTTTATAATTCTGACCTTCATAGTACTCGTAGCGGCGTTTAATATAATTATTTCTCTGATCATGCTGGTGATGGAAAAGAGTCGGGACATTGCAATCTTGAAAGCTCTTGGGGCTACCTCGGAAAGTATCATGAGGATCTTCATAGTTCAGGGGATGGTTGTCGGAATTGTGGGCACATTTCTGGGAGCTTTGGCCGGATTAGCCGGATCCGCCATTCTTGCAAGATATCCACTCATTGAGCTTCCCGAGGAAATCTATACCATATCCCAGCTACCCGTATCGATCGAAGCCTGGGACGTGCTGATTATATGTGCCGTAGCACTGACCATATGTTTCCTGGCAACACTTTATCCGTCCTTGCGTGCAGCCCGATTGGAGCCTGTGGAGGCTCTCCGTTATGAGTGAGTCTTTTATTTACCAGGTTACAGATCTTTGGAAAACCTACTCCAACGGAGCCAGAAACGTTGAAGTCTTGCGGGGAGTAAATTTCTCGGTCCGGTCTGGACAGAGCGTCGCCGTGACTGGTCCCTCCGGTGTGGGCAAGACCACCTTGCTCCATATTCTCGGTTTATTGGATTTGCCGTTAAGCGGAACTCTCATCTTGGACTCAATGAACGTTGGCGACCTTGGTGACACGGATCGTGCTCGAGTTCGAAACAAGCGCATAGGATTCATCTTTCAGTTTTTTCAATTGTTGCCGGAATTCTCAGCTCTGGAAAACGTTATCATGCCGGGATTGATCGCCGGAGAAAAATGGAAGGACATCAGGGAAAGGTCTTTGGGATTACTTCAAGCTGTAGGGTTGGGTTCCAGGGCATCGCACCGGCCGGGTGAACTTTCCGGAGGGGAACAACAGAGAGTGGCCATAGCTCGAGCCCTGGTAATGAATCCCGACGTGCTTTTGGCCGATGAACCAACCGGAAACCTCGATCCTGCCACAGGAGAAGAAATAGAAGTTTTGCTGAAAGATTTGAATTTGACACACAATACAACTCTGATCGTGGTAACTCACAAAGAATCCCTAGCCCGCTCAATGGACAGGAGGGTTGGTCTCGTGGGTGGAAAACTCGAGGAGCTTCAATGAGGAGGCTTCTAGTAATAATTGTAGTTGTTCTTCTGATCATACCCGTTATTTGTTTTGGGCAAGAGTCCAAGCCACAAAAGTTTATGATCTTCCCCTTCAAGGTGTTATCGAAAGACTCTGCGCCCGCTTTCAGTAACGAAGTCGCTGCAGTACTCGGTTCGGAACTGAACCGGGAAGGTGATCTGGAGGTAGCCTCCGGCAGACCGTTCATTTCGGCTGTTCAAGAAAAGACCATGGATGCTGAGCGGCTGTCGAGGATAGCCCAGAGAGCTGGGAGTAATGGTCTGGCTTGGGGAACGGTCTCAAAATTGGATGATGGATATTCGATAGAAATCTCGGTAATGAAACTCGAACCGCGCAGTAAACCCCAACTTTTTTCTGCAACAGCGAAGGACATGGAGGAACTCCTTCAGCGCGTAAAAGATTTGGCCCTTGAGATAGGAAGCGCCGTGCTGAACCGCCCTAAGATCGGCTCCATCAAGATCGAGGGAAACAGGAGAATACAAAAGGATGCTATCCTGAACAAACTTGACATGAAGACTGGAACCCCTTTCCGTAGATCTGCCATTGGCAACGAAATCCGTGAAATATATTCCATGGGTTATTTCGATGACGTCCAGATCACTGCAGAGGAGACCG
>CAIXMD010000443.1 GCA_903920415.1 uncultured Desulfomonile sp. | reverse complement strand
GTCCATGGTATCCTTGGAAAAGGAGCGGATATTTTTTCCAAGACGCGTGTTGAAAAGGTCTACAAAATTTGAGATCAATTGAGGTATATCTTCTCTTCTCTCCCTCAATGGTGGGACGTTGATGGAGATCACATTGAGACGCCAATAGAGGTCTTCTCGAAAAATCCCCTGAGCCATTGCTTGAGTAAGCTCTCGGTTCGTAGCAGCGACTATTCGAGCATCGGTGGAAATGGTTTCTTCCCCGCCGACTCGTTCGAATTGGCGATCCTGAATGACCCTGAGAAGCACAACCTGGGTGGGAAGACTTATCTCGCCAATTTCATCGAGGAATATTGTTCCCCCATTCGCCTGCTCGAATCTTCCGGGCTTCCTTCGTATAGCTCCAGTGAAAGCGCCTTTTTCGTGGCCGAACAATTCTGATTGGAGGAGAGTTTCCGCGTAGGCAGCGCAATTGACGACTATGAATGGACCGTTACTGCGATGGCTTTCCTCATGGATTATCCTTGCGACTACTTCCTTTCCCGTACCGGACTCTCCCTGTAAGAGTACATGAGAGTCACTGTTGGCAATATCCAGTATGAGGTCTGCGATCCGCCTCATCGCCGGGGATCGGCCAAGAAGGTTGCTGAGCCTCTCTGAGCGGTCCAGTGTCCGGGTGAGCCGCCGATTCTCCAACCGCTCGTGTCGCAGGCTGCAATACAATCTTCTTATCCGGAGCATGGCGTTCACGCGGGCAATAAGTTCATCGGGTTCGTAAGGCTTGGTTAGATAGTCGTCGCCCCCCCTGTTAAGACCTTGAATTATGTAGTCCAGCGAGTCATGCACGGTAAAGATAATGACTGGGACGTATTGAAATTCAGGGTGGGCCTTCAATTTTTCGGCAAATGCCAAGCCATCCATACCAGGCAAGTTCACATCGAGAAGGATAGTATCCGGGCTTTCATCTTCATTCTGCTCCAGAAGAGTCCAAGCCTCTTCGGCGGAAACTGCCAGATCCGCACGAAAACCCGAGGCCTGAAGAAGCTGCTGTGCAAAAGGGCCGTTGTACGGATCGTCCTCGATGACTAGGATATGGCCGGTATTGGTCGACCCGTTCATCAGTGATGATCCTGCTACACGAAGTGATAGGCTAAACCCTGAGCCATGGCAACCTTTTCGCCCTTGTCAGTCTTTAGATCGATGTTCCAGAGACTCACTCGTTTCCGAATATCAACCGGTGTAGCTTCAGCAATAACAATGTCCCCCGGGCGAGTCGCTTGAAAGTAGTTGATTTTAACCTCAAGAGCAAAGGCCATATATCCCCTTGAATTAGCAGCTACAGCAAATGCCTGATCTGCAAGGGTGAAGAGAACTCCTCCGTGTGTCCGGCCCTCGGAGTTGCAATATTCTTCTTTCACGACCAAGCTCATGCGTGCATAAGAGTCTCGAGCGTCTTCCACCTTGATCCCCAGTAATTTGGCGAACGGATCGCTCCCCACCACTTCCACTGCGTATTGTATAGGATCCTTGATTAATTCTTTCATGTAAAGTCCATGCGCCAGGATTTTCCTTTAGACAAGCTCCAAAGTGCTTACTAAAACCCAGCTTAGCTGTTCTTATTGATACCGGCCCGTTTTGGGACACCGGCATTCTGTTTACGCACAGCTCTGTTGTGTGAGCGGGTGATATCCAAGAAGTTTTTTAAGAGCATGCCGCCGTCCGGCTTGGCTTGAAGCCAATATTCAGTGTGAGCCTGGATTCCATATGCCGGTCTCATAGGGTGTCTGATGATTTGGTATGGACAGAGTTGATTCTCGGCCAAAGCGATGAAGCCTTGAGGCAGCCGTTTAACTTCATCGTAATGGTTCTGGACAAGGTTGAGGCTCTTTCCCATTCCTCGGAATAGCGGATCATCCTGGAGCACGTACACGTTGTGACGGCCCCTTTCAGTGGGATTGTGACCATAAGGGAGACAGTCGTCTTCACCGCCGCGAATCGGGCCGACCTTTCCCCCGAAAGCCAGCGCCAGGGCTTGATGACCTCCGCAAATACCGATTACCGGGACCTGCATCTCTTCCACGATCACCTTGAGCGAACTGAAGAAGTTTTGAAGATCCGTTCCATTCTTACCCCGATACCGACACCAGGGAATACCATTGGGACTGAGCGCAAGGAATGCCGGCTTAATCTTGGCTATGTTTTCGACTGTTACGTCCTTGAAAGCCATAATTATTCCTTGGCCCTCCGCCCCCGCTCGTTCCAGCTTTTCTTTTACGATAGCCGCCTGCTTGGAGGTTTGTCCCGTGAAAAGGTTTACGACAACCCAAACAGAGGAAGCTTCTAATGGCGGATCCGAGTTTAAACGGTTGCTAACGTCCTGATGCTCGTTGTTGTCTTTGGCAGGAGCCTGACCTGGGGTCACAAGCATAAAAGGCAGGAGGACCACGATACTTAACCAGGAACGTAGAATCATTTGCAACAACCTTCCTATCTGTCCGAAGAATTCAATAACAGAGCCAAATTGACATGAAATTGGTCAAAAAGTAAAGAAAAATCTTATGGAAGGAGCAAAAATGAACGATAAAGGTTGAAGGATTAATCGGTTATCTCAATCTTTGGGCTTATCATCCCTCATATCAAGAACCCGAATCGGACAAATTACTATTTCTGAGGCTTTTGGCTCGGGACGAACCAGAATTAAGAGATCACCCGTCCTTGGCACTACCTTAAATAGACGTTGCGACAGATTTGCGAAAGGAACCGGCTGTGGTAAACGGGATCTTTGCAAAGTTATGGAATTTCCCTGAATGAGCCTCCCAATCTCCGAAAGTGAAACTTCAATGTCCGGAATGTGTGACAGTGCCGCTCTCAGTGTTATCAGATTGGTTGAAAGGGCGTCACGCCCACCCGCCTGAATCTGGTCGAGGGTCAGTGCGTCCTCTACTCTGAAATCGCCGCAGGCATTTCTTCTCAAGTTCTCCAACCTGCCCCCCACACCCAGATCACGGCCGATATCCCTTGCCACGGAGCGGGCATAAGTCCCTCTCGAACACATCATTTCCAGTTCCAGAAAAGGTACTTCGTACCGGATGACGGCAAGGAAAAAAATTTCCACCTTTCGGGGCGAGAGTTCGGGAAAGACTCCCTTTCTGGCAAGCTTGTAAAGAGGTACCCCCTCTCTTTTTATTGCAGAGAAGTGCGGAGGCACCTGATAAATTACTCCCCTGTAGCGCTTGAGAATATCTTCAATGGTATCCAAGCCGATCCCGGACGGATCAGCCGTACGGATCACCGTTCCGTCCCGGTCGTCAGTATCTGTCTCCTCTCCGAGACGGATTAAAAGTCGGTAGCTCTTACGATTTTCATTGAGGTAGTCCAGCGTTCTGGTTCCAGATCCGATGAGTATGATCATCAATCCCGAGGCTGCAGGATCGAGGGTTCCGGAGTGCCCTACCTTTGCCGGTTTAACAATGCGCTTGACAGTGCGGACCACATCATTTGATGTCACTCCTTCAGGTTTATCTACCAGCAATATGCCGTGCATAGGACATTTCCATTCGAGAGGGGTTCAACAGTTCGATTCTATTACCTGTTTGAAGGAAAAGCGATATTAATTGTTCATAATTGCGGGAGACCGGGCCAGTACTTTCTCTGAATTGAAACAATTTCCTTTAGTCTATTCCTAAATCCCGGACTGAGAGTTTCCCATACGGGTCGTGGCGGCAACCCATCGTGCTGAGGATCATAATAGGACATCTTGAGCAGAATTCGCTTTACGGAATTCCTGAGCGCCGCAAGATTGTATCCACCCTCCAGGGTCAACACCACTCTTCCCGAGCAGTATTCTTCAGCTAAGCTCATGAGTACTTGCACCATGTCCTCGTACCCTTGTTCGGTTACGTTCATGCCTCCCAAAGGATCGCTCTCGTGAGTATCAAACCCTGCGGACACAAGTATCAGGTCGGGTCTGTAGGACTCGACGAGTGGAGCTACGACGGCGTGGAACACGGTGAGATACTCTGCATCACCTGCACCTGAAGCCAGTGGCACATTTACCGTGCAACCCTCTCCGGGGCCGTATCCTACCTCTCTAATCGCTCCGGAACCTGGATAGTGCGGAAATTGATGAGTCGAAATAAATAATACCTGGGAGTCTTCGTAAAAGGCGTTTTGTGTACCGTTTCCGTGATGCAGATCCCAATCCACGATGGCTATCCGCTGCATTCCATATCTTTCCAACGCGTAGCGTGCAGCCACCGCTATGTTATTGAAGAAACAGAAACCCATCGCCCTACGATGTTCCGCATGGTGCCCCGGAGGCCTAACGAGTGCAAACCCGTTGCGGACTTTTCCTTCTACCACTGCGTCTACCAAATTGAGCAGCCCACCCACTGCAATTGACGCTGCATCCCAGGAATGAGCACAAGCGGAAGTATCTGGGTCTAGAAACGTGCTTCTCACACCAGCCGTAGCCGCTATATTACTTACGTAGCGAGGATCGTGATTACGTGCGATTTCGTCGATGGAGGCCTGTCTTGGTTTAATCTCGACCAAATTCAAAGTTGGACCAAATTCATCAATCATATCGTAGATAACCTGAAGCCGATCGGGGCTCTCAGGATGGTAGATTCCCATATCGTGTTTCAGATATATGCCGTCCCTCACTATTCCGGTTGGCTTCATTCCTTATGCAACCTTCCATGGGAATCAGTATTACAAGAGAAAAGGGCCTCTGAGATCAGAGGAGACCTTTCAAAAGCGGTATATTCATGCCCATTCAAAAGTAACACTCCACCACTGGTCAGTCAATGATTTTCACCCCTTTTCATCCAGGTTGGGAAACCCCACCTCGTCGACGAACAATAAACTTTCGGGTCGAATGATCACAATATTCTTTTCTTCGAACCTGCTAACGCGTATGCTTTGCAAGATTAATGATGAAGGCGATATCCTGGTTATAAGTTGCAGGGGGCATTACACTTGATTTGTACCAGGCGGTGAAATTCCAAGAAAAAAGC
>CAIXMD010000442.1 GCA_903920415.1 uncultured Desulfomonile sp. | reverse complement strand
TGCTAATTTGACCATCGAAGACCTGCCCGACCCGTCACGTGAATGAATCCAAATGTTACCGTAATTGAAGGGAAAAAACAACAGGAGTTTCTCCAACCAGAATCCACGGTCTACTTTTCGGTACCGGTCTTGTGAGCATCTGGGGGACCGAATCAGCAGCAAATGGATCGAAAGAGGACCCGAGCACAGGCTCTCGCGCCACCTTTCCGGGATATATGCGTGTTTCCACCGGTATCGGGCCTTTTTTGAACAAGCCGATCCCCTCCAGCTTGTTACAGCCACCCCCTTTGGCCAAGAGTGTCTCCCTCCGGTAGTCCGGTTAGCCCGAACGGCACAGAGCCAACATCCTCCTGCGTACATCAAGAAGTATCTCGTTGGACGGATGCTCCCCTACGAGTCGAACGATAACACTCCGGGAGTGGTCCAGCACTCTTCCCGGAGAGATCCCACGGTTCGTCACCATGCCCGTGACCTTGTATCTCACTGCACCCCAATCCATGGTCTGAAAAGGCAAACTGAGCTGGTCTTCCATGCCCGGAAGAACCGGTTGCTCAATAGGCTCCCGAATCGCAAGATACCGATACTCCGGGCCCTGCTTCTTGTCAGCCGCCCAGTCAGGCGCAAAACAGACCTCGGCATACTGTTGGCCCGTGTCCTTAAGCTCGCCGTTCACTTTTCGAAAAAGCTTTTCCCAGTGCGACTCAGCCACTTCCCCTCCCGCAAGATTCAGGAGTACCAGAGACATCACCATCTGCTCGTCAGTCCAACCCTGATCTCCACTACGAGCATGCACGTTCCGGGATATCAAACGTCCCAAACCCATCAGATGAGCACATTCAAGGTACGCAGGGAGACCGGCAAGCGCCGTCATGCCCCCCGGCTTTTTCTCAACTTCGTACTGGAAAGGAAGAGGACCTTGAGGTTTTTCCTTTTTTTTGAACCGCGATCAAGGCCACTCGTGTCGAGGGATTTCATACACGCCGTAAAGAGCAAGACAAAAGGGTGGAAATGTCTGCCGATGACGATACCCATGAATCTTGAACTCATGATGAATTCGAACAAATTGCTTGACAGATTACCGGGGGATATTTAGAAGCAGTGTGAGCAGGATCTTGATTCCGATGCCGTGACGCCTGATACCATTTCGTCCTGAAAGAGGTAACATGGCTTGACGACGTTTCCGGCGACGTCCTTCAGTTTTCTCACCAGCCTCGTGTCTCTCAGGTCAAGGAGAATCATATTAATGGCATCAATAGCCGATCTGTGTTGGGCAAACTCACAAGATCTATTACGGGAAGTCGATCTTCATGCCCTCTATGTGCTACAGTTCAAAGCCATCGGCGCAGAACATTATCGTAACTATCCCTACCATCTCCTTGTTCATACCGGAAAAATTACTATCGGAATCAATTTGGGCCAAGAATCGGATCTATTACACGGACAAACTTTTTTTCAAAAGCGTAACAAGGGAACATTCGATAATCTTTTCTCGGAGTATAGTTCCCTCAAGGAGCCACTGGATTGAAAACCTTTGACTTGATGCAACTGGCCACCAGTCAGGGTGGAGAATATGTTCTGGGAATGAAGGATCTGCACACCCACGCGTGCTATCTTATCTATGGAACTCTTCAGCCCGGAGAAACAGGGCGATTAGTAAAACCAGGTGAGGGCCACGAGGAAATCTTGTGTGCCGTTAACGGGCCGCTGGCAATAAGCGGTCAAAGTGGAAACGAGATACTTGAGGGTGGCCAAGCGGTCCATGTCAAGGAACAGGAATCTTTCTTTATATCCAATCAATCAGACCGACCGGTTGTCTATATAATGGCTGGAGGCCATTCACGCTCCCACCACTAACCCGAAATAGAAATCCTACAGGTTAGAGGTTGAAAGTAGGGAGGTGTATTGTTATGGTAGGACACATTTTTGTCCACCCGCGTCGTGCTGCCTGAGTGGTGGAATTGGTAGACACAAGTGACTTAAAATCCCTTGGGGCTTGCCCCGTGACGGTTCGACTCCGTCCTCAGGCACCATCCTTCATCTGGTTTCCCAACCAATCGTAGAGACGATTATATCTGTGCATCCGCTTCTGAAGAAAGAGTGAGTTTAAGGGCAGCCTAAACCCGCATCTCCCAAAAGCGGACAATTAACTTGCTACGAAACAGAACAATTCTATTTGTTGCTACATACTTTTTCCTATAACCACTTCTCACTCACAAACAATATCTAATCTTCAAAAGATTTGATAAAACCGCCTTCAGTAGACTCCTCTCTCCATGGTCCACCACGCAATCCTTGATGATCCTTCATCTTTTCGTAATGATCCATCTCCTCCTGGCATCTTACGCAGAGCCTGGCTGCAGGGAACAGGCGGAGGCGCTGTTCGGGTATGGGCTCTCCGCAATCCTCGCAACTGCCGTAATCTCCGAGTTTCAATCTCTCGAGGGCGTCCTCGATTTCTTTGAGTTGCCTGTGCTGTCTCATGGAAATCTTTGCGTCCAGTTCCCGGGAAATTTCTCCCGTGGCCAGATCTATCTCGTCCCCCTTTTCAATCGCGGCGATGTTTCGATCAACTTTAATGGAAGCTAATTGACCCAGGAGGACCTCCTTTGGGTTAAAGGCGCGGGGTCGCTCAGTCTGAATCTTTTTAGCCTCTTGGACATGCGCGTTGAGTCGGGGGGCCTGGGAAGGTGCGACAATAGGTTGAGCACTCTCATCGACGGAATCAGCGAGCCGGTAGAAGTTCTTTCCACCTTCGACTTTTCTTTCGATCTGGCCTTTCTGTACTTTGCCCCTGACGCTATTAGGCACTATGCCCAGCGTCGACGATATCTCCTCGCGGGTCATCCACATTACTACGTACTCCTTATTCAACGCTTTCGTACGCGTAGGTAATCATTCAAAGGCTTGCGCGCAATGCTCTTAAAATGCAAGAAGCGCCGTTTGTGCGCAAAAGGCCATAGAATTTCGCAAAGGCCCGCCAACCGATTTTATTTCAGAATGTTTCCGGCTTCACCGAGGCGAAATCCAACCGGTGTGATGATTCCAATATGATTTCAAAGTACTCTGATGTTTCTCCCCTAAGGCTGATTAAGGGGTCTTCTATGGAGGCGTTAGTCTACACACCTTGAGTAACCATGTCAAATCTTTTCGGTGGATCTCATGAAGCTCTCGTCATATCTCATAAACGTCTCTCGTGGCCCGGTAGTGGACGAAAATGCTTTGACCGAATTTACTATATAGTTCCAATTGGTTACACGAATCTTTTCTTCATCTCCTGAATGTATTGTGCGATACCACCCGGCAATTCCGCATCGATTTCCAGCTTTGCGGCTTCCAGGCGGGTCCGTGTCACAGGTTCCAGCAAATCGTCCAGATCTCTAATTGCGCCTCCTCTACGTCCCAACTGGAACAGTAGCCTCTCTTCTTCGGGCATGTTTAGATAGCGGTGAATTACGGCAAGCATGGAGGGCTTATCTCCCGGCAGTGTCCCGTTAACTTCCTCAAGCAGGTTCAGGATATGGTCGCTGATAATGGTGGATGATATCCCATCGAGTTTCTCAATGATGGTCCTTATCTCTCGGACCATCGAATCCTCGTCAGGAGGATGAAAGGTACCGGCTTTGACCATCTCCATCAAGGGGGTATCGCGCCTGACGTGTAGCGACCTCAACCTGACAAAACCAGGGTTGATGGCGTTGATAACTCTTGCCGTCTCGTTAGTGTGTTCATAGGAGAGTTCGATTCCGCCTATCCCAGGGATGATATACAAACAGAGGGAGATACCTGCCTCAACAACGCGTGTTCCCCCTTCGATGGCCTGCTGGGCGCGGGAGCCCTTGTTTATCATTTTTAGGACCCTGTCGGACCCTGATTCCATGCCGACGTGGAGCCTTGATAGCCCTGCTTCCCTCAAACGAATGAATTCCTCTACCGATTTGCTTTTCAGACTCGCTGCGCGGGCATAAGAGGTGACCCTTTCGACCTGAGGAAATGTTTTCCGGATGTGATTCAAAATATTTACCAGCGAATCCGTAGAAAGGATCATGGAATTCGCGTCCTGCAGGAATACTGTGTTGCCGCCCGAGGCGATCCAATAGGCTACGGAACGAAAAGAATCCGGAAGAGATGAATCACTAAGGACATGTGCCAGGACACGCCTGGTGAGATGTCCTCCCTCACCTTGTTTGCATGAAATCTCGGCTATTTTGTCGAATACAGCCTTGGCTGCATCAACATCACCCTCAATTTCCTCTACGGTCCTTCTGGAAAAAGTTTTTCCTTTGTAGGTACTGCAAAAGGCACAACGGTTCCAAGGGCAGTTCCTCGTTGCCCTTATCAGCAGGCTG
>CAIXMD010000441.1 GCA_903920415.1 uncultured Desulfomonile sp. | reverse complement strand
TTCTTTAAGTCGGTGTCGGACACGGCGCTCTTTGAAAAAAGGGCTTCCTTCTTTTCAAGTTCGTTTTCGTAAAACTTCACTTCAGCTGCTGCCGACGCCAACCTGGCCTCAGTGGATTTTTTCTCCGCTTCAAGCACTGAGGAATCGAGTTTTGCCAGAACTTGACCCTCCGTAACCATGTCGCCTTCTTCAACCGGGATTTCTGAAACTATTCCGTTTTCATCAAACCCCAACTCAAGGGTCTTCGGGCACGAAATGGAGCCCATTCCCGATATGGTTCTGTCGTTGGATCTCGCCCCGACTTTGATGGCCCTCACCTTGACCGCATCGGCCTTGGGTTGGGTCTCCTGGGCCAACAAGAGTCTCTCGCCACAGTGGAGGGCTATGAGAATCGGGATGGAAAGGAGGAAAAATCTGGAAATGCATTTTTCTGATGATGGCACTTAAACTCCCCTCAGAGATAATTAGCTAATCAGATGAGTATGTCGTCGTACTACCGAATGTAACTTACATCCTATGAGCCTGTCGAGTAAAAGACAACTTCTAAATGGTTATGATATTTGTGTTCCGCATCTTCCAAGTCCCGTGATTCAAGGTTGGGATTGGAATCCTGGCGGCAGACAATCAGATCACACCCTGCCGGGACAGTAATTCCATATCATCTGTGGAGAGGCCCAGTTGAGAGAGAATTTCGCGTGTGTGCTGACCCAAGTCGGGAGCCGGCTCGTCATCAGGGGGGGGAGACCCGGACATCTTTATGGGGAATCCCAGGAAACGTCGGCTGTCAGGCCCGCGGTTAACCATCCTGCGAGATTGGGCAAGGGGAGAGTTCACAGCATCTTGGAGCGACAAGACAGGTTCGCAGCAGGCATCGGCAGTCAGCAGCAACTCGATCCAGTCGCTCCGGTTGCGCGAGGCAAAAAGCCGTTCAACCTCGGCCACTGCTTCCGGTCCGCCGAACTGCTCTCCCATTAAGTCATCCCGGCCCACGGCAAGGCAAAAATTCTGCCAGAACTTGAATTCCAATGCCCCGAGCGACATGTATTCCCCATCAGCCGTCCTGTACAGCCCATAGCACGGGAAACGGCCGTTCAGGAGCATTTGGCCGGGCTCGGGACGTTCGAGTCCCGACTCGACCCCGGCAAAAACCATGGTCGCCAGAGAAAGAGAGCCATCGAACATGGAGGTATCTATGAATTGTCCTCGACCGGTACTGGTGCGTTGAATTATCGCAGCCAGCAGTGCGCTCAGGGCCAGGAGGCTCCCGCCGGCAAGGTCGGCCACCTGCACACCCGGGATGCCGGGTTGCCCATCCCTTGTGCCCGTCATACCGATAATGCCTGCCATGGAAAGGTAGTTAATGTCATGTCCCGCCCGGAGACGATAAGGGCTGTCATGCCCGTACCCTGTTATGGAGACGTGAATGAGGCGGGGGTTTCTCCCGCTGGTCGTATCGAAACCCAGGTTGAGACGTTCCATGGTTCCCGGCCGGAAGCCCTCCACAAGCACGTCATAGAAGTCCAATAGATCGAGAAACAGTTGTCGGCCTTCCGGATGCTTGAGATTCAGCGCAACGCTCTTCTTGTTGCGGTTTACCGCGACAAAAAACGGTGAACTCTGCCCACCGCCCAGGGCCCGGGCATAGTCACCTCCGTCCGGGTTTTCCACCTTGACGACCTCGGCGCCCAATAATGCGAGCAGCCAGGTCATATAGGGGCCGGGCAGGTTCATGCTCAAATCCAGGACTCTCAGTCCAGTCAGGGCCTGTGACATGTGACACTCCGGTTAGTTGTGGTACGGCAGTTCAGATCAACGACGAATCCAGCCCGCAAGCGATGAGCCGCTCAAATTCCGGGGCTGGTCTCAAGGCAGAGAGAGCGAACTTCTCAGCCAGTTCTTCCAGACGGTCTCTTACGGCTCTCACGCCTCTTTGGCTTACGTAACGGGCCGGGCCGTGTAAACAATCGGGGAAACCTATTCCCAAAACAGCACCCAGGTCCATGCTGTAGTAGTCACGGAGCACTCCTTCGCTGAGGCACCAGAAGGCCTCGTTCACCATGCCGAGCAGGAGAATGTCCTCTGCCTCCTTATCAGATGGTCTCGGGAGATCGGGGGAGAGAGCAAGATACGGGAGGACAGACTCGTCCGGCGTCATCTTTCTCGAGTCCAAGTAGAACGACGGCTTACCCGCTCCCACGTAGCCCGCTTCATACATTTGAACCAGGCTGGTCGGGAGCTTGACGCGGTCGGGAAAACGTTCTTCCAGGAACCGGCCCGCGTGGTAGATCACATTCCCGCCCGCGGTCCCGTAAATGTGCAGCGGTCCCTGTGGAAAGCCTGCATGCAAGGCAATCATGTCCACATCCCAGGGCGAAAGGCCCAACTCGGCCAGCCTGAAACCATTCATCACATAGTTGCCGAAGGTGCGGCTCGTGTAAAATCCCGGTCCGTCGTTTACGAGAATCACGATCTTGCCCATCACCCTGGCCGTAGTCACAACGGTCGCAACTGCTGCAACGCTGGATGCCGGCCCCTGGACGACTTCCAGGAGAGGCATCAGCGGGACGGGTGAAAAAAAGTGCATTCCCACAACGTGCTCGGGCCTTTTCGCGCCCTTGGAAATCTCCGCCATGGGGAGGGTGGATGTGTTGGAAGCAAAAATGGCTGAAGGGTTGACGTCCTGAACGTGGGACAGAATTTGTCTCTTGAGAGCGAGATCCTC
>CAIXMD010000440.1 GCA_903920415.1 uncultured Desulfomonile sp. | reverse complement strand
CATTCGGGGGAGCCTATATATTATAAAGGGAAATCAGGCCCTGATATATCTTTCTTTTAAATCATTCTTCCGATCTTAGACATCCGCGCCGTTTTTCACTGCTCAGGACATCCCGTCATATTCAATAAGTCGGAGAGGGTCGTGGAATCGTTAATTATTTTGATTCCTTCCCTTGTCACTGCGATTATCGGCCTAGTGGCTGGATATGCCGCTGCCAGAATCCTGGACAAGAGTCGTATACAATCGGCCAGATTAGACGCGGACGAAATTATTAGATCCGCTGACAAAGAAGCCGAAACTATCAAGAGAGAGGCTTCGTTACAGGCCAAGGATAAGCTTTTCCAGGGTAAGGCAGACCTCGATAACGAAATACGAGAACGCCGGTCTGAGCTTTCTGCTAGGGAATCGCGACTTCTGAAAAAGGAAGAATACCTCGAACGGAAGACCACTCAACTAGAATCTAAAGAAGCTGCCCAGGCTAAACATGAAAAGGAAGTTGAGGCTACCCATAAGAGAGCCAAAGACAAAGAAAAAGAGGCGGAAAGCCTTTTAATAAAACAACACGAAAAATTGGAACAGTTGGCAGGCCTCTCTGCAGCCGAGGCGAAAGAAATTCTTCTAAAAAAAGTTGAAGACGAAACTCGGATCGAGAGTGCTCGGATAATAAGACAAATTGAAGAGGAAACTCATTCACAAGCCGATAAAAAGGCAAAGGAAATTATGGCTACCGCCACAGGTAGATATGCCGCGGATTTTGTCGCTGAGCGAACCGTTTCGGTCGTCAGTCTTCCCAATGAGGAGATGAAAGGGCGCATCATTGGCAGAGAAGGCCGAAATATTAGAGCTATAGAGGCTGCTACAGGTATAGATCTGATTATCGATGACACCCCGGAGGCTGTGATCCTTTCGGGATACAATTCCATCCGGAGAGAAGTGGCCAGGATTTCCCTGGAAAGACTTATCAACGATGGTCGAATCCACCCAGCCCGAATAGAGGAAGTCGTCAAGAAAGTGGCGAGAGAGGTGGAAGAAACCATTATCGAAGCTGGGGAACAGGCAAGTTTCGACGTTGGCGTCCATGGCATCAATCCTGAGTTGACGAAGCTTCTGGGCAAACTGAAATACCGGACATCATATGCTCAAAACGTATACCAACATTCCATTGAGGTAGCCTTTCTTTGCGGGATCATGGCAGCAGAACTGGGGTTGAACCAGAAAAAGGCAAAACGTGCCGGACTCCTGCACGATATAGGCAAGGCTATTGATCATGAGGTCGAAGGTGCTCACGCTATGATCGGAGCAGACATAGCGCGCCGCCACGGAGAATCCTCTTTAATCGTGAACGCAATTGCTGCACATCATGGTGATGAAGAGCCCACCAGCACTATTGCCGCATTGGTCCAGGCTGCAGACAGTCTTTCGGCGGCTCGACCCGGAGCGCGCAGAGAGATGCTGGAAAACTATGTAAAGCGTCTTGAAGACCTCGAGAGAATAGCTGATTCTTTCAAGGGTGTAAGCAAATCTTTTGCCATTCAGGCAGGCCGTGAAATTCGTATCATAGTAGAAAACTCAAACATTGGTGATGAAGCTCTCAGTTTACTCGCAAGAGATATCCGGAAAAAAATCGAAAAAGATTTGTCATACCCCGGACAAATCAAGATAGTGGTTATCCGGGAGTCACGTGCGGTGGAATATGCGCGCTAGTCGGACCTGAATCTTTATGGCCGATATTAACCAAATATCACAAGAAGATGTTCTGGCCTTGATCGCGTTGCGGGAAGTCTTGGGCGGTTTTGCGCATGAGATTGCTCAGCCTCTGAATGCTATTATGATGGCTTCACAGGTTGTTCAATTAGGAATCAGACGTAGCACCCTATTGGAAGAAGAAAAATCTTTCATAGCCCAACGACTCGACATCTTATCTTCCCAGGTTCATAAAGCCGGAAACATACTGGAAGGGATCAGGTCATTCACTCGGAAAGCTGCATCCGAGACGGGACAAATAGATGTGGAACAGGTCTTTGAGGGTGTATACCAGTTGATGGGGCAGCAGATCTCCGGTAGGGGAATTGAGGTGGTGTGGGAATCTAAAGGTTCTCTCCCATCCACAGACCTGGATTTGAGAACAGTAAAGTGTCTGGTCGTTCACGGCCTCGCTTTTGCCAGAGACTCTGTAGAAGCCTTAGGAGACCGTCACGATAAAGAAGGGATATCCTACAGAAGGCTCCTAGAAATAAAACTGTTCCCTGCAAATGGTAATTCTGCCCTAGATATTAGATGGAATCCAGGGAGCCTGCTGGAGAATACTCAGCTTGTGGATCCTCCCAGTTACCTCGGGATTGTCGCAGCGTCCTCTGTTATCAGTTCGCTGGGTGGTGTTCTGGAAACATCACCAGGAAATGTTATGATCAGATTTCCCTGAACAGCTTGTCTGATGTATGGCCCTCCTTTTTGCTTTGACAGCAGCGACTACTATGGTAAAATTACTGTAATTATGATGGGGTAGTATACGATGAAGTCAGCGTCAAAAAAGGAAGCTGAGCATTGATTCCCACTGAGATAGCCGAAGCAAAGGGAAAGTTTCGCATCCGGCGACGTAGTGCTTGGCTCGACTTGGTCACACCGACCTTGTGTCTCGTCATCCTGGGTGGGTGTGCCTCAACGGCGACTGTTATTAAAGAGAATCTAGATTACCGGCCATCGGTCGCGAACGCCTTCTCAAGGGCGATCTCACTGGGATCTACAAACAAGAAACCCGCGACTCCCCAATTAACCGCCTACCCTCCTATTCCCATTGAGGAAAATACACCCAGAGTACGGAGTTTTATCAGAAACTACGCTTACGATCGCCGAGAGACCATGAAGAATTACTTGGCCATGGTGGAGAAATACCTTCCCATGCTGAGGACTGCTGCTAAAGAAAACGGTCTTCCCCAGGAAATAGCATATCTGGTCATGCTGGAATCCGGTGCGGACCCGGAAGCACGTTCCCCCGCTAATGCACTTGGGATGTGGCAGTTCATGCCTGCTACGGCACGCAGTTACGGTTTGAGGGTTGATAGCTGGGTAGATGAACGCCTCGATCCGAAAAAATCCACTCAAGCGGCTATGCTCTATTTGAAAGATCTATATGGAATGTTTGGATGCTGGCGTCTCGCTCTGAGCGCCTATAACTCCGGTGAGAATAAATTGAATAAAGTGCTCAGCCAGGAAGATGCCCAGGAATATGATGAGATTTCCTCGAGTCGCCGACTCAAGAGGGAAACTCGAGAATTTTTTCCCAGGTTCCTTGCCATGGCCGTAATTG
>CAIXMD010000439.1 GCA_903920415.1 uncultured Desulfomonile sp. | reverse complement strand
ACGGGGTTAAAAAAGTGCATCCCTATGAAACGATCGGGCCGTTTCGTCACGGATGCCATTTGAGTTATACTGAGACCTGAGGTGTTGGTCGCAAAGATCGTAGATTCATCGGCAATACTATCCAGTTCCGAGTAAAGACTTTTTTTGAGGTCCATATTTTCTATGACGGCTTCTATGGTCACCTGGACACCTGCAGCCGCTTCACTCAAAGATAGAGTGCCCTTGATGCGAGATCGAACTGCATCAGCCTCGGAAGGTTCAATTTTCCCCTTTTCACTCAACCGTTTCAGATTCTTTTCAATGGTGGCGATTCCCTTGTCCAGGAACCGGGACTCCACATCCATGATTTTTACCTCAATACCGCTTTGAGCCGCTATCTGAGCTATCCCAGCACCCATTAAACCGGCCCCTATCACGCCAATTTTCTTGATTTCCATAACCAATTCTCCCTTCCTTACAGGAAACTTAATTTCATCGGTTTGCCATCTCTGAAGCGAGCATCGTCTTCCTGATCATTCTGAAGGCAAGCAGGTGAATTTTACGACCATTACTCGAATAATTATCAGAGAGACAAGCATTGTTCAAGCAATTCCGATTTAGACACAAAATGACAGACACAAACCGTTCTTTTGCTCTGAATACTCGACTGTGATATTATAGCGTAGTATTCTAATCGAAGAAGCATTCTATCTCCAAATAAGGAGGAACAGATGGCCAAGGTAGCCGTCATCGGTGTGGGGCAAAGTTCGTTCGTGCGGTCTTACCCCGGTTCGATCCGAGAACTGGCCTTCGAGGCTTACAGGGAGGCCATGAAGGACGCAGGCCTTAAGTCCGACCAGATCGACGCGTCGATTATATGTTCCGCACCCGAGTATGACAAACAGAGAACTCCATCCGGTCTCATGGCAGAATACCTGGGACTGAATCCACAACCTACTTTCTATGTCGAAAGCGTATGTTCGTCAAGTTCCAGTGGGCTTCGCACGGCCTATGCCTTGATCGCCTCCGGACTTCACGACGTAGCGTTGGTGCTGGGATTTCAGAAGATGTCCGAGATATCTTCTGCGGAATCTCAGGAGAGAATGGGGCGCGGCGCGGACATTCAATGGGAAGCCCCCTTCGGGACCATGATGCCTGCGTATTACGCAATGTACGCGCGCGGTCACTTTGAAAAATACGGCACTACAGAGGAAGATCTGGCCTTGATTAGGTTGAAATCCTCCACATATGGCCAAATCAACGACAAGGCGGTCTTCCGCAAATCTCTCACCCTGGACAAGATTCTGGAACCCAAATACATAGCCACACCTCTTAAAATCTTTGACTGCTGTGCTAACGCTGATGGCTCTTCCTGCGTAATCCTCGCGTCTGAAGAAAAGGCCAAAGATTTGTGTCAAAAACCGATCTGGATAAAAGGGCTGGGTATGGCCACTGCCCCAATAAACATGGCGGGCAGAGATACCTTCAGCGGTTTGAGATGCGCCCAGCTAGCGGGAAAGAGAGCTTACGAGATGGCAGGAATTACTGCCTCGGATGTTGACGTGGCCGAAGTCCACGACTGCTTCACTATTGCCGAAATGATGGCCTATGAGGACCTTGGTTTCGCCGAACAGGGCAAAGGTAAGGACCTGATTAGAAATAAAGAGACATACAAAGAAGGCCGAATTCCGGTGAACGTGGATGGAGGTTTACTTTCCAAAGGCCATCCCATAGGAGCTACAGGAGGGTCTCAAATAAGAACTATAGTGCTCCAGTTACGCGGTGAGGCCGGCGAAATGCAAGTGCAGGGAGCAAAAATCGGTCTCGTACACAACATAGGCGGCGTCGGAATTTACGGTAACGTGAGTATATTCTCAACGGAATGATTAATCCCGTATCCCGTCTCTTTAACAATTGGAGGACAACATGGGATTCGAACAGTTCGGTATCATAAGTTTTACAGGTGTTACAAAAACAGAACAGTTCGTAGAGTTTCTCAAAAACAACGAGATCTGCGGCACCGTGTGCAAGGGATGCGGGGCAAGATTCTTCCCTCCCAGGACTGACTGTAATATTTGTCTCAGTGACGATGTTGATTGGTTCCCCATTTCTGGAGAGGGGAATCTGATCACCTATACCAAGGCAATGTTCGCTCCCGCGGGTTTCGAGAAGGATGTGCCTTATGTTTTAGGTGTTGCTGAGTTCAGTGACGGCATCAAAGTCTTCGGACGATTAGATAAATCTCTCAGCGACGATGCAGTCAAACCGGGAATGAAAGTAAAAATCCGGGTGATTAACTTGGAAAACGACCGCCTGACCTATGAATTGACGGCAGCCTGAGCCGTTGGGATACGACCGAATAAAGTCCTGTATCAAAGTATGTTGTAGTAATTTGGACTGAAATCTTCCAGCTACCTGTCCTGCGGCACCCTGAGGAATTCCTTCGTGTGCCGCAGGAATAAGATGTCGTTGACGAGAGATTTGCCCCCCACCCAACGTTCAAGCTCTTTTCATTCACTATTCGCTCTTATACAACTCCCCCTGAAATAGTTAGCTGCTGTTTGTGGTTATCATTCTTTCTTGAGTGGACATATGGATGATGTCTCAGCAGAAAAGTTGTTTGACAAATTCGCAGTATTGTCATATGAAAGCAATATGTTAAAGCATTTAATTAATGTTTTAATGTAGTGCATGGTGTAACTTATTAAAATTAAAGATATAAATTGTCATTTGAATGTTTTGTT
>CAIXMD010000438.1 GCA_903920415.1 uncultured Desulfomonile sp. | reverse complement strand
TGCATCACTTGTCTTGGCCGGTCGGTATGGGATCTGCAATACAGTGTTCCCTGAGAGCATTTTGTCTATTGTTCCCAATCCTCATGTTGTCAACGCTTCAAATATTTACTGCAGCAAGTCCGATTTCCTCTGTCCCGATGAATGCCATGAAGGTGATCTGTGTACGGTCACGGGGAAACCAAGAAACCCCTTGTACCTGGAGCTGGAAAGAATAGATTTGAAGGGCTTTACCATCATCGTACTGCGAAGTGTCCAGATCTTGGCAGGAGTCGGCGGCTACCAGGTAGCTGATTTGCTCAGCATCATTAAGAGAATAACACCAGGGAAGTATATCATCGGCACTTCTTGTAAATGCCATGCGATATTGACCGCAATAGAGAGATAAATTAAAATATTATAGAATAATTTGAAGCCTGAGGAGGAAAGATGGTTGAAAAGTCGTCCGAAAATGGTTCTCCCGGTGTGGTTGACGAGGCATTGATTGCAAAATTAGAAAAGACTGTAGCCTCAATGCCTGTCTCTGCCAATGCCCATTATAATCTTGGCGTGGCACTGTCCCAACGGGGCGAATGGGATCGATGCATAGAAGAATTTCGCTCCGCGTTGAAACTCCGCCCCGGACTTCTGGAAGCTCGAATCAATTTAGCAGGTATTCTTCTTCAAAAGGGAGACTACGACGGATGTATAGAGCAGAGCCTCAAAGCACTCGAATTCAGATCAGACTTAATTGAGGGCTGCATCAACATCGGAATAGCCTTCATTCACAAAGGTATGCCTGAACAGGCCATCCAAAGTTTCGAACGCGCTCTGGCAATTGATCCTCGTTCGGTCCTCGCACACATCAACCTAGGCAATGTGTACTTGTCTCTGGGGGACATGGACAAGAGTATAGAACACAATACCAAGGCGTTAGAAATTAGACCAAGCTTTGCAATGGGGCATAACAACCTTGCTGTGGCCCTGTATCACAAAGGCGAAAAAGAGATGTCCATGCAACACCTGCGGGAAGCGATTAACATGGGTTACCCTGTGAATCCTGATTTTATAAAAAAGTTCGAGGCTTGACTTCAGGCTTGTCTTGACCTGGTTGTACGGCTTGGAATACAGGGAGAAATAGGGACGGCTTCATGTCATATTCCAAGTCGGAAGAGAGCCTGGAATTAGACCCCGTGACAATCTCTTGCTATCAACTCACTAAAAATACTCAGCATTAGCCTGTGATTATCCTCAAGCTTATAGTTCGCCGCAGTGCGTCGGGCTGCTTCAGATGCCGAGTCGAGGAATTTCTTGTCCAGAAAACGCTCCATAGCAGCGGCAAGAGCATCAACATTTTTGGGGTCTGTCAGCACTATTCCGTCTGAGCAGTCGGTGATTATCCCAGCAGCACCGTTGAATATTGTGGTGATTGCCGGCAGACCCGCAGCCATGGCCTCGAAAACCACAAGGGAGCACGCATCGTAGAACGTTGGCAAAACAAACACATCACAAGCATGATAAAAAGTTTCCGGCTCCCTTGTCTTGCCAGAAAATACCACAATATCAGATAGATGTAGTTTCTCTGACAGGCGCTTCAATGCAGGGTAGGGGGGGGCGACCCACTACTACTACTCCAAAACTTTTCGATCCCACCTGATCCCGGAGTTTTCCAGCCGCCTCGATAAGGTAAAGAGCGCCTTTTTTTTTCAAATCATAGGCCATGAAAAGGAAAAGGACCTCATTGTCGAAGCTTAGCCGTCTTCTGAGTTCCATGGCTTTGCGGTCGGGAGAGGCTCCGAATCTAGCTTGGTCAATGCCGTTGTAGACGAGAAAAATTTCATTCCTCGGGATCTTGAAGTAGGACGCCACATCGTTTCTGACCATTTCGGAAATAGCAACTGTAACAGGGCGATTTCTTGCTCTGAATGGAGCGGATTCTATCCAGGCTCTCGCGTGATATTTAGGGGTGACAAAAAGCGCCAACAGCTTAACTAACCTGAGGAAAGGGTTCCTTATGGCGCCAATCTTTCGCAGGTTGCTTATGAAATGAACTCCGCCATGGCTTTGATACACATTCATCGCCACGGTATTGCCAAAGCCAAGCACTATATCGAACTGTTGATCCTGGACCATCCTTCTATGACGAAGAGCAAAATCTATCAGTCTCACCGAGGGAGGATACCAGGACGGAAGACTTGTCATCTGGTGAAATATAGCCGAGGCTGGCTCACCGTCCCAATAATGGCCGTAAAGGTGAACCTCCCATCCTTCACACACGAGCGCACGAGCCAGTTCGACGGCATAGGATTCTACGCCCCCGGCGTGACGGCTAAATTTCTCTAAAGCCAGAGCGATCTTCATATAGATTGTCCAAGTATTTTAAGTAAATAATCACTGGAGGCCTAGGGAAACTTGTCTAAGATTAAATCTGCTTTATGAAGATTCAATCAGTCCGGTCTTTAGTGATTAGCCTCTTTTCCCAAGCCTTTGCATGCTTCAGGAACACATAAAATGCACTATTGACTCCAATTATTATCCCGGGAATACCGTCGAGAAATCCTCTCTTCCAAAAAACGCACTCCAAGAATTTACCCGCGGCATGGACCACCCCCCAAAAAACATACGCAGCGGATGCCGGATTATCTCTATGATCCGCATCTACAGTTGAAAAGCGATTGATTGTGCTGATCTGGTCAGATATGTTCCGGTATACGTAGTGCAACACAGGATGTTTCAATCCCTCAACTTTTCCAACGACCTCCAGCTTTTCATGAAGTCC
>CAIXMD010000437.1 GCA_903920415.1 uncultured Desulfomonile sp. | reverse complement strand
TTCACCGTGCAGCCGATGGGTCTTTTTTAAGATCACAAAAGGGTCAATTCCCAAGAGCGCCGAGGATATGTCTTTACACAGGAGCAGAACCACCTAGCATCTTTTGGAAAAGCTTGACATAGGTTTTTACCCTTCTTTCCCAAGAATGTTCTCTCACCATAAAGCTGATAACCTCCTGCTTCTTGTGGGTCGGTGGGTTTTCGAGAAGTTGCTCCACGCCTGAGACAAGGGCGTCAATGTCTCCGTAACTAAATATTTTTCCGAACCCGGTCTGCTGAATAAGTTCGTTGTTGATAACCAGTTCCTCGGAAAGCACGGGAAGTCCACCTCTCAAGTAGTTAAATATTTTAGATAAATCATTGTCGAACCTATTTATCCCCGTGGCAAGGGCCAACCCGATGGCAGAATAACTTATGTAATCCCAAACATCGTCTTCTGGAAGTTCGCCGTGCTGCACCACGAGGGGATCCAGTTTGCAGTCTTCGTTTCCTCCATACAAAGATGCCTTGTTTACACCGACCAGATGAATCGTGCACCAGCCTTCGAGCCTCCGTGCCGCCTCGTTCAAGAGGTGAACCATTCTTGGAGCCGCGAGGCTTCCCAAAAATAGCATGGCAGGTACTTTGGATGTAAATGGATTACTCATGGATGCGGGGATAGTTGAGGGACAACCCGTAGGAACTAAGACCGTCGGCGGGGTGGTTCCATAGAGATATTTCCAACGATCCCGGTTAATAGTATTGTTAAGGCTTACGGTTGAAGCTCGGGCCTTAATCATCTCCTGGCAGTGAAGCAGCATCTCCCGGAAAGGCGCGTCGCGCTCTGGCAATCGAATGTCCACCACTCGTACTATCCTCGAGACTACGGGACCTTTGAACTTTCCGATCAGGGTAATTGAGTGGTGGTAACAGGTCTTGACAAGGTCGTACCGGCTGGAACCATCAAGTGCTCCGAGAGTGCGGACAGGGATGAGTTTGTTGAGTCTGCCTTCTCTTTCGACAGGCGCAATGATTTCTACTTCGATTCCTTCACTTAACAGGCCGGTTGCAATTGCCCGAAGACGGACAAGATCAATGCCAGTCGGAGGCGCTAAAGGATTTTTGTGAAAAACGATTCCTATCCGCATTAAGGATCTCTCTTCCACTTATTTCAATCGGATGATACAAGAATCTTGCTATTGATGAGAATTTGACCGCAGCAAGAAAGTAAAATAGAAAAAATCAAAGTGGCCAATGCGAGAACAGACGAGAAAAATTTGCATAGCTACTCCTGAATTCCCTCCGGAACAGTGGGGGGGCCTAGCCCGTACCGTAAGTCGAGTGGCACGCCATGCCACCGACGTTGGTTTGGAAGTGCACGTGGCCCATTTTACCGTTGATAGCAACACGCCGATTCTCCTGGACGAAAATCGGAAAATACGCAAGACCAATGGCTTCACGGTTCACAACATAACGTTGGGAAAAGAAGAGCCTGTTGCCACAGTTCCGGATCTCTGGGACTGTCCTCATAACCTTACCCTTCAAATGATGTACCAGTCTTTGGAGATACTCGATCGTAATGAGCGATTCGATCTTTTCCACTCCTTCTTTCTTTATCCAGTGGGTTATATATGTGGAATGCTTGCTCACAGGTTGGGGATTCCTTCAATAGTTACTCTAGTCGGCAATGATGTAAAGAGGTATATCTTTAGCCCTGAAAAAGTGAGTATTTGTCGGACTGGCCTGGAGAATGCGGACAGAGTCGTTGCACTGAGCAAAGATCTGGGGGACATGGCTAATGCTTTGACTCCAATATCAGAAAAGACGCGCATCATTTACAATTCCGTCAAAATACCCCTTGAGAATCGGAAAATTAACACAAGCCACTCCAGCCCTTTCCGCATAGGATGCGCTGGGATTTTTAAATATGCCAAGGGACTTCCCTATCTTTTCAAGGCAGTAGCCGATTTGGCAGTACACCGGGACATTAAATTGGAACTTGTGGGAAAATTACGGGACAATGAAAAGAAGATATACGATTATATGCTCAGCAAAACCGGTATAGGAGATATCCTGAAACTCATGGATCCTATTCCCCATGACCTTATGCATCAATGGCTCCGTGGTCTGGATGTTTTTGTCCTGCCATCCCTTACTGAGGGATGCCCGAATGTCCTTATGGAAGCAATGGCGGTGGGGGTGCCGGTTGTTGCAACCCGTACCGGGGCTGCAGAACATCTTGTGGAGGATCGAGTATCAGGTTTATTGGTTCCTTGGGGGGATTCAGGGTCTCTCGCGTCAGCCTTGATCCAAATTATTGATGATATAAATCTTGGTGAATCTTTAGGCGCAGCGGGAAGGACAAGAATGAAAAGCTTCTCCCCGGTTGTGGAACGACGAGCCTGGGAAAACGTTTACAGGGAGCTTCTGAATTTCTAGATCGGATACATTGTTAATGGATAATCAAAGAAAGCACTATCCCGAAGATCATTGGTTGCGGTCTCACGACAGTGAAAAGGCTTTCCATGAGTACATGGACCAGCAGGGGAAAGCGTATAGCATAGTTAAGAACTCTTTTATTCAAGAACTACTTGGAGACTTGCGAGGAAAACGTTTCTTAGACTATGGATGCGGGGGGGGGATTTTTTCAGTACACGCTGCGAAGGAAGGCGCCGCTGAAGTTATTGGCGTAGATGCTCTGGAAACGGCACTTGCAACTGCCTCGTTCTTCGCACGTAATGAAGGGGTCCAAAATATCTGCCGCTTCATTCACAGCAGCGACTTCCCGACGAGGTTCCAGCAGCCTCGGTTCGATGTAATTCTCATGAAAGACGTGCTGGAACACGTCGAAGACGACCAAGGGTTGCTGGAAGCAGCCTCACAGGCCATAGTTCCAGGTGGAATACTCGTCTTGAGTACTCAGAATAGTCTCTCTCTGAATTTTCTTATTCAGGGGACTTATCGAAGGGGAATTCGGCGAGACAAGCATTGGTTTGGGTGGGATGAAACTCACCTCAGATTTTATACTCCGATGAGTTTGAACAAGCATTTGAAAAAATCTGGATTCAGCAGTGTTGCATGGAGGTCGGTATACATAATCCCATACAAGCTTCAGGCACCGCTTAAAACAGGCAAGAAATTCATAAGGGTTGATGCTTTGAGTTGGATTGACAGGGCTTTGGGTTCGGTTTTTCCGTACAATCGTCTCGGATGGAACATTGTTGTAAAAGCCGAAGCTTCCCCATTAATCTCAGAACGAATCAAGGTGGACTCAATGCCCCTGGAACAAGTTCCCGTGGCACCGCTGGTGATCGCCAGTC
>CAIXMD010000436.1 GCA_903920415.1 uncultured Desulfomonile sp. | reverse complement strand
TTGACATAAGTTTTCCGGGTCTTCTACGACTGAAAACGGAGGCCATTCGGCTTAGCCGCAGCATCTTTTGTGTGGCGGCAGATCTTGATTACTATCCGCTTCCCCAGGGAATCTACGATGTAGTAGCAGTATTCTATTTTTTTTCTCCGCCGCTGATGCGATACATTGCGGACTCATTGAAAGAAGGCGGCCTGCTTTTTTATGCCACATATAACTATCGTCACCAGTCTGTAAAACCAGGTTTCAATGAGTCTTATCTTGTGCCCAGGCACGGATTGAGGCCTTATTTTCCGCTGTTCGACATAGTGTTTTCCCAAGAGGCGGCTGGTCAGTCTGGAAACATCTGTTGCCTGGTCGGTCGCAAGACTCGAAATTAGTATTTGCATAGGGCCGACACTTTTTCTCCTGGTTAACATAGTAAAATAACAAATGATCAATCCATTCGACGGTGTACGAATTGCTTTGGGCGCCCTGAAGGTGAACGTTTTGCGCTCCCTGCTCACAATGCTTGGAATCGTGATCGGGGTGGGTGCTGTCATTGTAATGGTGGCTGTTGGCGCTGGTGCCCGCGAGATGATCGGAGATCAGATCCGTTCAATCGGCAGCAATCTTATTCTGGTAGTTCCAGGCGCAACTACACAAGGTGGGGCTCGTCTTGGATCAGGCTCTGTTCATACACTCAAGTCATCCGATGCGGAAGCGATAGCGAAAGAATGTCCCGCGGTGAAGTTTGCCGCCCCCGTATGGGGAGAGGTAACCCAGGTTGTGTACGGAAATCGGAACTGGAGGACTAGGGTCACTGGAACGACCCGAGATTACTTTCCGGTTCGAGAGTGGAACATCCGCTATGGACGCATGTTTACGCCCGATGAGGAACAGCATGCAGCAAAGGTAGCCGTCGTTGGTTCAACCGTTTTGGAAAATCTTATGGGAGACGCTTATCCTTTGGGAAAGGTGTTGCGGATAAAGAACGTTCCGTTCACGATAATTGGTGTTCTAGATAAGAAAGGCCAGTCACCTCGAGGAGATGATCAAGATGATACGATATTTGTACCTTTGAAGACTTCGCAGTACAGACTTTTCGGTACACCGTTTCAGGATGAGGTGAATGCTGTCCTTGTCCAAGCTAAGGAAGTTCCGGTCATTAGAGAAGCAGAAAAACAGATCGATGAACTCCTGACCAGACGCCATCGGATCGGGCGCAATCAGGAGAAGGATTTCACCGTCCGTAACCTGACGGAAATCCTTGCCACGGCTGAGAAAACTCTCAACATCATGACCACTTTACTCGGAGCAATTGCAGCCATCTCTCTACTGGTCGGCGGCATAGGGATAATGAATATCATGCTGGTTTCAGTGACCGAGCGCACAAGGGAGATCGGGATACGGATGGCCGTGGGCGCAAGGTCAGCGGACATACTTGCTCAATTCCTGATCGAGGCCGTAGTTCTCTCAATCTCCGGGGGGTTGCTTGGAACGATAGTCGGCATGGGATCGGCATATATATTTTCCCGTACCAGCGGGTGGCCTGCCCTAATCAGTCCCGTTGCCGTGGGGATAGCTCTCCTGTTCTCAGCCGCTGTAGGAGTTTTCTTTGGCTTCTATCCTGCCTTCAAAGCGTCCCGCTTAGAGCCGATTGAGGCCCTGAGATATGAAGAGCCGTCACTATTGGAGTTTCGATCAGGGAGTTATGGACCTGGAAGAATTCCCAAGCATTCCCAACGGCGCACCGCTTTGAAGGCTTCTTCACCATTCTCACAGGAAATCAGACCCTGGAGCAAATGTCTGCTTTGAGCTGCGTGACTCACGAGGCCCAGGAGACGAACTTGAGTATCGGGTTCCGTTTTGGGACAGAGAATAAGGAAGACCAGTTTCACAGGTTGGTCGGTTGACACATCTGATACGCCTTGTTTGGCTATCCCGAGGGCTATTATTGGGGTTGCAAGGCCATCGAGAAGTGCATGTGGAAAAGCAACCCCCTCGTTGAAAAAAGTTGAAGACTCTTGCTCTCGTCTGAGGAGTCCGATCAACACCATTTTTGGATCGACTGTTCTCCCGTCTTTAGCTGATTCCACCAGTGCTCGAAGTGCAACTTCCTTTTGAATGGGCTGATCCCAGACGAGAATTCTGTGACTAGAAAGCAAAGAACTCAAAGCGGGATGATGAATCGGCCTATCAACAGAAGTCGCTACCGCAGGGCCGCTTCGAATCTCAGGCTCTCCCACCCCGACGGATCTCTCATGCCTGCGAGTATCCAGAATAACTATCGTCATTCCTTTGGACTTGCGTATTAGGCGCTCAACAACGCTCTTTTTTCCCAGGAGCCTTTTCCAGAGAGACATGGGGCTGGGACTACCGATCACGATTTGGCCAACTCTGTATTCTCTTGCAAAATGTAATATGGTGTCCGCAATGTCCTCGCCTTTGTAGGTGAACACCATTGCTCCAAGCTGCTTGGCGAGGGTCAGTGTGCCGGAAAGAAGTTGCTGGGTGTGCGTGTCGACGACAGTGGGGGCTTCGGACGAGGTCTGAACGTAAACCGCATACCAGTTCCGATTGAGTCTACCTGCAAGACGAGAGGCATAGCGGAGCAGCATTTCACTGTTGGGTCCGCGGGAACTCAGGCACAC
>CAIXMD010000435.1 GCA_903920415.1 uncultured Desulfomonile sp. | reverse complement strand
CATGACTGCTCGCATTATATGTTCGACGACGATAAGCGATTTTCCGGACTCGCGAATCTTTCGCAACAGTTCCAAAGCCTCATCAATTTCATGGGGATTCAGGCCTGCCATGTTTTCATCCAGTAACAGCAGCCTGGCCCCTGTGGCCAGCGCCCGAGCGAGTTCCAATCTCCTGCGGGCAGGCACCGAAATGGAAGAAGAAGGTTTATCGCGATGTTCCATGAGGCCGACGAACTCCATGACTTTTTCGGTTTCCACCAAAGCATCGGCCATGCTCATTTGGCCGCCATGCAAAGCTCCCACTAGTACGTTCTCGAAGACTGTCAAAGATCGGAAAGGCTCCATGATCTGAGAGGTTTTTACCAATCCCAGGCGACAAATGCGGTGAGGTTTCATTCCTGTTATGTCTGCTTGGTTGAAAAAAACTTTTCCTTTGCTCGGTTTATAGATTCCTATCATACAGTTAAATAGGGTGGTCTTGCCTGCTCCATTGGGGCCGATCATGCCCAATATTTCACGTTCCTTTATGCTGAAACTGACCAGGTCTACGGCAGCCAGAGCACCGAAATTTTTGCAAACACTCTTGCACTCAAGAATAGCCATCAACAATTCCTTATTTCGCTTGGGTCAGAGAAAACGAATACCTTTCCACTCTTTGATAGTGCCCACTATGCCCCTAGGCATAATCAGAATGATCGCAATGATAATCCCACCCACCATAATAAGGTAGTATTCCACAAAAGCGGTCCCCAGGATCTCGGACAGGATTGTGAGAAACGATGCCCCCACTATTGGTCCCAGAAAAGTTCCCATGCCTCCCAACAGGGTCATGATGACCATCTGGACTGTCTTATGCACATTGAAAACGTCAGCGGGAGTTATGTAAGTGATCCAATATGCCTCGATACCGCCAAGAATGCCCAAGAAGAATGCACTGGTAACATATGCCCGTAGCTTTACACCCGTGGTATTTACTCCAGCCATCTCAGCAGAGGCCTCAGCCTCGTGAATTGCCTTGAGACCGTAGCCGAACTTAGAATGTTCAATGCCATAATGAACCAGGACCACTGCAAATGTTACTGAAAGAAAGCAATAAAAAAAGAAGGTGTTTTCGTGGCCGCCGATGGGCAAGGTAATGCCGTGGCTACCCTGGAAAAAAGAAACTCCAAAAGTCCGGTCGAATTCCAGGGCGATCTGCTTCATGGTTTCCGCGAACGCGAAGGTGGCTATGGCAAAATAAGCGCCCCTCAATCGTAAAGTAGTTATGCCAATAGGAATAGCTATCAACGCAGATGAAAAGGCTGATATTACGGCTGCCGGAAAGAAGGGCACCCCGTATTTGGTCATGGCAATTGCGGTAGCGTAAGATCCGATGCCGAAATAAACTACCGGCCCGAAATCAATGTACCCGGTATAGCCGCTCATTATGTTCCAGCATCCGGCCATACCGATCCAGAATATAGTAACGGTAATTATCCTGAGCAGGTATTCCGAGGTAGCGACAAATGGGATCAAACTTACTGCGACCGACGCGGCAATAAAGCAAATCCAAAATGTCAATCGACCGCTTCTAGACTTCATTCTATTTATTCCGCCCGGCTTTGCCCGCCTCACTCAGGCAACAAGGCCTTTGCCCACAATTCCGGTGGGTCTTACGATAAGCATCACAAAAAGTAATAAAAAGGTCACGGCTACGGAGATACCTGCGCTCAAATAGGTAACCGCCAGAGACTGGGCCACACCCAGGATCATTCCACCCCATAGTGCTCCGGGCATGTACCCCATACCGCCCAAGACCACTACACAAAAAGCAATTATGGTGTATTGAAGCCCCATTTCAGGAGAAATGATCTCAAATGAGCTTATGGAAGCTCCAGCAAGGCCGGTAATGGCAGCCCCAACCCCAAAGGTTATCGCGTAAATTTCGCGTATATTAACTCCCATAAGTCGAGCGACTTCTTTGTCCAATGAAGTCGCTCGGATTGCCCGGCCTGTTTCGGTGCGACTAAGAAAAAACCACAGGCCCGATATTATTAGCAGGGCAAGAAAAAAGGTCACCAGGCGCGAATACGGTATAATAAGACCCAACAATGCGGCATTAGCTCCGGAGTACGAAGTAGTTATGGACCTGAAATCATGTGTCCACAGCTTGAGGGCTATGTTAGCCACCATTAGATGGATCCCGAAAGTAAGGATGTAGCTCATTATATGTGGCATTTCTATGACACGATTTATTATGTACTTCTGGATGAGGTATCCGAACGCGAAGAGAAATACCATGGCAAATGGAAGGCTATAATAGGGATCCATTCCAAAGTATTCGAACATCCAGTACGACGTGAAAGCTCCCAGCATGATAAGCTCACCGTGGGCTAGGTTTACTACTCCCATAACGCCGAAAATCAGTGAAAATCCAGCCGAATAGGCTGCATAAACGCCTCCAAGAAGCAGACCGTTAATGATGGCTTGTAGAAGTACTGTGTCCATGCTCAAGTTACCTGCCGACCGGAGTCTTCATCTATGCTCGTCTAATAGGTGTTCATGCCATCACCCATTACTGATGGATAATGATCAAATCCATCGTGCCGTAACGGTCTTCTCGTCTAGAAAAAGACGCATGGAGGCCATCCTGGACTTCGCACCGCCAAGGAAAGATTTTCCCTTAGATCCCAGAGGGAAGAATGCGAATGGCTGTGGAACTCCCACGTTTATCCCCACGTTGCCCACATTGACCTCACGGGCGAATTTACGGGCGTGCCTGCCACTTTCAGTCATAATGCATGCAGAGTGGCCCAAATCGGTTTTGGTGTTAATCCATTCAATGACCTGGTCAAGGTTGTCAGCCCTTATGAGGCCGGCCACCGCGCCGAAGGCCTCCTCTTTGGCCGTTGCCATGTCTACATCGATGTTTTCCAGGATTGTGGGGCCCAAGAAGTAGCCCTTTGTCAGCGTCTGCGGTATGTTCACCCGGCCGTCGAAGACCATCTTGGCACCCTCCCCAAGAGCCCGGTCAATCCATGCGGCCACCTTTTCCATACCGGCACGAGCGGTGTAGGGGCCCATGCTCACTGATTCGTCCAGACCGTAACCTAGTTTCATAGCTCTTGTGACGGCAACGAATTTTTCCTTGAATTCGTCGTAAATGTCCCCGATTACTACGACATTGTCTGATCCCAAACAACGCTGGCCGGTCATACCAAAACACCCCTGGCGCAAGTAAATTACACTCGTTTCAAGGTTGGCGTCCGGCATCAAGACCACGTGATTCTTGCCGTTGCCGTTAATCGAGGAATTCTTTCCCAGTTTGCCGCATAGTTCAAACAGTTCCTGGCCGGCCGCTGTGGACCCTATAAAACCTAAACCTTGGACCCCCGGCTGGCTGAGGATATGCTTGTTGATCTCACGCCCTCCGTGGACAAGATTGATCGTTCCTTTAGGAAGACCGCACTCCATGGCAACCCGAGTGATATATTCAGCAGCCACGGGATCCTGACGGCTGGGGCTTATGACAACAGAACAGCCGGCGGCAAGAGCGTAGGGCACGAAAGACGACCACGCATGCATTGGTATATTACCGGGAGTTACTATCAGAAAAACCCCCAGAGGTTCCCAAGTCAGCCACATGTCGATACCATTGGCAAGCGAGTCGATATGCTCGTTTCTGGCTGCTAAGCCGTAAGCTGCCGAGCATGCAGACTCCACGTTTTCTATACAACGACGCACCGTGCCACGAGACTCGCCTATGGTCCGGCCATGATCTTGCGTTAAGACGCGGCACAATTCGTCAAAGTGTTCTTCGAACTTGTGGCGCATGTCAAAGAGCATCCTGGATCGCTCACGAAGAGGTACTTGGCTCCAGACCTCGAAGCCCTGCTGAGCAGACTTTACCGCAGCCCTTGCTTCCTCTAAAGTAGCAGACGGAAACTCGGCGATAACTTCTCCGGTAGCAGGGTTTGTATCCCCGCTGATCTTTGACGACTCCGAATCAACCCATTCTCCATTGATTAAGAGTTTGAGTTTGCCGTAATGCTTTTTCACTTCCGGCAAAATGGCCATGCCCAATAGTCCTCCGTAAGTATTGAGAAGGGGGACTGGCCCCATTCTATTTGAAAGCCTTAACGCAAGCCATCCTCGTATTTTGCTTCTTCCTTAGTCAGGCCTCCGATGCGCGCAAGGGGCCGACCGGAGTCGGTGACAACCAGGACGACCATCAGTTCATCCGCTTTGGGGGCATCTTCTACGGCCACGGTCATTCCATCGAAGTGTGAACGGATGAAAGCAGCGTCCTTGTGGTTGAGAGGCACATCGATAGTGCAACCTGCCGATCCACGCTTCTTAACCGACGGGATGAGGGCCAACCCACGGCCAAGAACCTCTCGGAAGGGTTTCCCCAGTTTTGGGTGCAGGATCGCAGCAGCGTGTTCCAGTTCACCGTCGAGGCCGACTATGCAGCCCTTGGCATAGCTCTCGGCTTTTTCCGGACCGATCTTCAAGGCATCAAGGCACTTCTTACCCAGCGTTCCTCCCAGTTCCTCACCTATGTCCATCAACTCAGTCAGGTCATCTACATACCTTCCGGCAAAAGGGTTCTTGATGACAGCTATGGCTGCGGCCTTGCGTGAAGGAGGTTCCACTTTCCGATCCATCTCGATAAGCGTCTCTTCAATAACAGTTATCAGTTTACGGATCTCCATGAATACTCCCATGTTTCTTATCTATTTTTCCAAGGTTTGAATGGATACCAAATTTTTGCTTCGGCATAATCCAAGGGGAAGACATTCATCAACTTGCCGTTCTGAATCTGAACAGCCACCGGCGGATGGGCCGCATTGGCTCCATCTTGACCAAACTGTACTTTCCCATAAAAGGTATCGTAAGTTTTCTCGTGGAGCTTTTCCAT
>CAIXMD010000434.1 GCA_903920415.1 uncultured Desulfomonile sp. | reverse complement strand
CCCAACTGGCTGGTCAAAAATTACTAAAGGCAGGAAGAATTTTTACCCTGGACCGACCGCTCATGGTTTGCAGGCCGTGGTGAATCCTAATTGTCAGGACGGTTCAGAGGTCACGCTGGAAGAACATGCGGATTCTGTGATGGCTCAATACGGATCCGACCATGAGGAGGAAAATATTGGATCACTCTTGAATGCTTTGGAAATCGACCCTTCGCTCCCAAAGGACTCACAACAACTCCACATAATCTACGGAACAAGAAATCCCGTTTTGATGATTCGGCGAATTGGATTCCTGAGAATCGAAATGCAGGAGGAACTTGTACAGGGAGTGCAAACCCAGGTGGAGAGAAGTCTGGCGAAAGAACTGGAGCTAAGGACCCTGGAAGGCAGTAATGGCAGCAAATCGCGTAGCAAAAGGGTTCAGAATGGCAAATTGAGTAAAACCCCTATCGCTAATGCGGGCAAGAATTGTTGATTCAAAAATTAGGAGGTACCAAATGTCTGCACATCTAAATGAAGTAAGAAATAAATCCAAGAGAAAGTGGACAATTCCATTGACCTGGTTTGGCGGGAAGGCTTGGCTTGCGTCTAAGATCCATCAGTACACGCCTTCCCACACAACTTATGTGGAGTTGTTCGCTGGAGCCGCTCATATCCTATTTGCGAAAGAACCATCACCGCTTGAGGTCCTCAACGATCTGGACTCCGACTTGATGAATTTTTATCAGGTTCTTCGAGATCCTAGACAATTCGCAGAATTTGAGCGGCAAGTGAATTTGACTCCATACAGTAGAGAGCAATTCGAGGAATGCCGAGATAATTGGCATACGTATCATGACCCTGTTAAACGGGTTTGGGCCTGGTTTGTCATTCATCGTCAGGCCAGGAATGGAATGCCGGAATTTAATTGGATTTATGATACCACCCAAATTCGTCGTGGCATGGCTGCATCAACGTCGCGATGGCTAGGATCCATCGAGGGACTGCCGGAAGCCTTTGAACGCCTTCGAAGAGTCCAGATCGAGAACCGAGACTTTCGAGAAGTTATTAAAATGTACGATCGCGAGCATACTTGGTTCTACGCCGACCCTCCATATGTCTTGGAGACCAGGAAATCAGGGAAGTACAGATGGGAAATGAATAATGGAGACCATTTGGATTTGATTGATATGATGCTCGACCTCAAAGGCATGTGTCTGGTCTCCGGTTATGATTCAGACATTTACGAGCCACTGGAGTCAATGGGGTGGGAACGAGAAATTGTATCAGTACATTCAGGGTCCACAAAGGAGAGCAGACAGGAAATCTTATGGTTTTCCCCGAATCTATCAAGAGCTTTGCAGGACAAGCGAAAAGCACTGGAACTCATCTCTGGTAAGACTTAACTCCATACAAAGCTTTCTCCTACCAGACATACCAGCCCTACCCCACCCCACCTATATCTGACCCAATTTGTCTTTCTCTTGAGCATCTTAGATATAACATTCCTTCAATCTATCCAAATCTATTAACCCAGCTATCTAAGATCGACAATCCGAATCACATTTGAGTTTCTGCGGCTGATTTCACTTGTGCATCTATCGAAGAGACGCTGTCGCGGTTTGCACGGACATCGTCTCTTTTATTTGGAAGTAAGAACGTGCCATCACCAACCGGATCCACCTAAGTCAACACCCTCGTAACTGACGCGTGCCGGTTTGGATCGTGCAGCGATATGTGCTGCCACCAAAAATTCCTTCAAACTCTCCGTTAAACTTAACACACCAAAAACATTAGTCTAAATGCTCCATCATATCTCATTACGGCTAGGTGTTTTTCGGTAATAACCCGAAAAGAAAGGAGCCCACTTTGAAATCAATTTCTCCCCTAAGGTACCCCGGCGGCAAAACTCGTGCTATCAATAAGCTCAGGAAATTTCTTCCCAACGATGTGAAACTCCTGTGTTCCCCTTTTCTTGGTGGCGGATCATTTGAGCTGTTTTGCGTTTTGAATTACGGCATCAAGGTACTCGCATATGATCTTTTCGAACCGCTGGTGGTTTTTTGGAACTGTCTGCTCGAAGACCAGGAACGCCTCGCGGCGATGGTTTCGCGATATCTACCAGTGGTCACGAAGGAGCAGTTTTACAAACTTCAAAATTCGTTCAAACGGATTCACGACCCGTGGGAGCTAGCAACGGCCCTGTATGTTATTAATCGCACGAGCTTTTCAGGTTTAACGGCGTCGGGCGGATTTTCTTCACTTAATGAGAAAGGGCGAAATGGGCGGTTCAACGAGAACAACGTCGATTTTCTGCGAAAATTTCAAATTCCTGAGGGAATGCTGTGTGTTGAACATCTTTCGTTTGAGGAATCTCTTCAGCGAAATCCACATCATTTTGCTTATATAGATCCACCATATCTCGTGGAGAGCAAGCTTTATGGCAACCAAGGTGATTTACATGATATTGACCATAATCTGCTTGCTGATATTCTGCATACAAGGGACAACTGGATTTTATCGTACAACGATTGCAATCAGGTTCGGCAACTTTACCGAGGCTTCTCTCTCGTGGATCGGCAGGAGGGTCTCTCTTGGAGCTACGGCATGAATAGTTCAAGAAAATCGAAGGAAATCCTGATTCTGAGTAATGATGTAGCTGAACAAATCGGGCATACTAATCTATCCAAGCGGGGATCAAGAGTCAGTCTATTCAGTAGTTCAATGGGGAATTATCCTGAAAAAGGGATCACCTTGAGTTCATTACCATCTGTGGCAGCGGATTTCAGGGTGAATGCGTTTTGCCTCAGTGACCGTTTCCGGCCACCGGTTTTTTCCAGTTTGTTTGCCTCGGCATCAAACCTCGATAGGGGTATCCCAATTCTCGTGGGAAACAATAGAATCAGGCTGCAATTAAAACTCGTCCCACTCCCCGGTTAACAACTTGTTCAGGATGTAGCAGTTCTCTTTGCCATTTCCGCTGCTCCTTTCTCTCTCATCATTTACCATTGTAATTTACATAAAGACTGTCGTTGAGCGTAATTCTCTTCTCCCCCCCTTTCTTTCT
>CAIXMD010000433.1 GCA_903920415.1 uncultured Desulfomonile sp. | reverse complement strand
TGTCTGGAAGTGCTGATAATGAGGGGTAGTTCGGATGAGGTAAAAAAAGCCGGTGAACAACTCATTTCCACCCGGGGAGTCAAGCATGGGAAAATCACCATGACAACCACCGGGCAAGAAATTGACTGATCGCTCGGAAACGAGAGGCAGTTTGATTCATAAGAATCTTTTCATCAAATTCAGAGAAAAGATATGAGCCAGGAACCGAGTTGGAAACATCACATCTAACTGACGTAAAACTGACCCTCCAGGCTGATTTGATTTTCTTGCCATTGGCCACGTCTTTTGTAGAGCAATCTGCCAGGGCTTTCGGGCTGGGTGAGCCCGAAGCTCTTGGTCTGACCTTGGCTGCCGAGGAGATTTTCGCATACCTTTGCCGGGCAGCGGCCCCTGGAAGTGAAGTTCAGATGCACTGCACAGGTAGAAGGTATTACGTAGAGCAGGGGTTTCTTTTCGAGGTCCGGAACTTCAATATGAGAGTTTTTAATCTTACTGCATCCGTGCCTACATGTGAGCCGGCTGAAACGGACGAAACAGGCTTATTGATAGCTTCTCGCATGGTCGATGGCTTCCGGTTCATCCAGAAAGACAAGAACCTTCATCTCATACTAACTAAAGAGAAGACCTATCCTTCGTTTTTCGACCTACCGGTCCCTGAGGCAAGACCACTCAATGAGTTCTCTGTCAGGCCACCTGATTCTGAGGAACTCAAAATGTTTGTAAATTTGGTAAATGAGCATCACCTGGCGCAAACTATTCCCATGAGCTTCAATTTTCCCGGGAAAGTAGTGGACATGGTGGCCTGCGGTGACTTTTTTGTGGAAATCGCTGCAGACAGAGCCGGACATATAGGAGGAGGACTAATCTGGCATTGGGATGGGATCAGGTTGGTAGAATTCTATGGCCCCTACCTGTTCAACCAGCCTCTCGAGTCGGGCATGGCGCAATCGCTTATTGAATCGTGCATTGGTGCAATTGCTAGAACCCATGCCGTAGGAATGATTAACCGCAATCCTACGCGCGAACTCCCGACGGAATATTTCGACCCCCTGGGATCTCTTACTTTTCGTCAAAGAGGCGGTGGCGCTTTGGACATGATGGCTTATTACCGCCACCTTGATGAAGATCCAGGGCTTCTGGTGTGGGCCCACCCTTCCATTAATGTCTTTGTGGCCGACGAATACCAACGGTTGGTCTTTGCCAGAGAAATCAGGCTAGTGAGAGATCAAGGAGAATCAACTTCTCCCTGGTCAGTAATCTCTGCAGAATTGGATCGTGGGTCCAGTCGGGTAACGCTCCACCCGATCTGGTTGGGAAATGATTCCGAAAAAGTTTTGGAAGCCTATGTCGAGACCTTACAGAAAGAAGAAATTCTAAACATTTTCTTTCAAATGGATTTGGGAAGACCATGGCATTGCCATTTCACTCCTGCACTTCTTGGCTGTGGATTTAAACCTCGTCTCCTGCTTCCTTATGCAGGCAAGGGTGATCTGGTTATTTTCCAACACGAGCCAGGTGAATCGTCTTAATGAGAAACTGGTCTCTGGAACAGCTCCTGCCTAATTACATCAAGAGGTTCGAGCCCTACACCCCAAGCAAGCCCGACGAAGAACTCATCAAGTTCTATGGCTGTTCTCATCTATATCGTCTTAACAATAATGAAAATCCCCTGGGACCGCCACCGGCGTCCCAGGAAGCAATACGGAGCTTTTCTCCGGCCAGAGCTGCCGTTTATCCCAGCGGAGACGCATATCATTTTCGCCACAAGCTTAGCGATAAATTCGGTAAGCAACCGGAACAGTTCCTAGTAGGTAACGGTGCTAACGAGGTCATAAGTTTTGTGATCAAGGCATTTTGTGAGCAGGGGGATAATATAATCACTGCGGACAAAACCTTTGCCGTGTACGAATGGGTTGCCGAGTTTTCCGGTATTGAGGTTCGTATCGTGCCGCTCAAGGACTACGCATTTGATGACCAGGGAATGTTGGATCAGATCGACGTCCGGACAAAAATCCTGTTCCTGTGCAACCCGAACAACCCTACCGGAACCTACTGGAACCATGAGAAGCTGCGGCACTTTCTCGACGAAATAGACGGTCGACGGATTGTTGTGGTGGACGAGGCATATTTCGAATTCGTTGAGGCCGAAGATTATCCTGACGGAATGTCCTTGATCGACGAATATCCCAATCTTGTGGTTTTTCGCACGTTCTCCAAGATGTACGGGTTGGCGGGGCTCAGAATCGGATATCTTGCGGGCGGATTGCAACTCGTTGACGCCATTCGACATACCTGTATAGTTTACTCTGTAAACGGAGTAGCCCAGGAGGCGGCTCTTGCAGCAGTGGCAGATGACGATCACCTCCTGCGCACGCGGCGGATGGTACGAGACGGCAAGGCATTTTTGAAGAAGCAGCTTTCAAAATTGAATCTGCCCTTTATTTCAGGAGAAGGCAATTTTCTCATGGTCAAACTTCCCATGAGCGACACCCTTGTTTATCGCAAGCTCATGAAGCAAGGGGTCATGGTGAGGACCATGACCGGATTCCGCTTCCCCAATCACATCCGAGTTACAATCTCAAAGATGGAAGCGATGGAGGCCTTTATCGATGCTCTGGTAAAATCTGTTCAGTGACCTGCCGGGTGTATATATAGTCCGCCAATTATCTTGAAACAGGAAAGCTAGGATTAGATGAAGGAATCAGAGCGACATACCCCAATTACCGACTTATTGTTGGCCCAAAGAACACACAACAGAATATTGAGTCTCGGCACATCGGCACCCCGGGTCGATGCGTACGATAAGGTGACTGGAAGAGTAGAGTACGCCTCGGACTATTACGGAAATAATGTTGTCTGGGTAGGGGTAAAGAGGGCAGGTGTTCCTCATGCGCGCTTGAAAACTATAGATTCCAGCCGTGCAGAGAAACATCCAGGGTTTATTTGTATGCTTACCCACGAAAACGTTTCAGGGACCAACAGGCAGGGAGTTGTAAAAAAGGATCAGCCGGTGCTGGTAGATGACAAGGTGCGTTATTGCGGCGACGCGATCGCTCTGGTTTTGGCTGAAAACAAAACAGCTCTCAAGGAATCACTCGATTTAATAACTCTTGATTTTATATCCTTACCGCCGGTGCTCGATGTCGAGAAAGCCATGGAGCCTGGTTCCCCACTTGTTCACGACAACAATTCAGACGGGAATATCCTCTTGAAAGGTGAGTTGAGAACCGGACTAGGATCGGCTGCTGAAGAGGAATGTGATTTCCTCGTGGAAGCTTGCTTCGAGACTCAGCGCCAAGAGCACGCCTACCTTGAGACGGAGGCAGGTTGGGCCTACATGGATGAAGATGGAAGATTGGTAATTGTCTGTTCTACACAGACACCATTCCGAGACCGAATGGAGGTGGCAGAGTCACTGGGACTGGACACGGGCAGAGTTAGAATAATAGCTCCCTACACGGGAGGAGCTTTTGGCGGTAAGGACGGTGTAACGCTGCAGAGTTTCCTGGGACTCGCTGCACTACATACTAAAGGCAGACCAGTGAAGATGTGCTGGGATAGGGAGGAATCCTTCTTAGCCGGGACAAAACGTCACCCTGCTCGCATGTATTATCGCCTTGGGGCCAAAAAGGACGGATCTCTGAATTGTCTGGATGTTCGATTGTATCTTGACACCGGCCCCTACGATCATCTGGGAGGAGTGGTATTGGCTCAGGCTCTTGAACATGCAGGTGGACCATACCGTATTCCAAATGTTGTTCTGAGGGGCTGGTGCGTTTACACCAATAACCCTATCGGTGGAGCATTTCGTGGTTTCGGCGTAACTCAGGTGACAGCGGCGATTGAACAAATTATGGATATGTTGGCCGACAGGATGGATATGGATCCCCTTGAACTTCGCCTCAAGAATGCTCTGAAGAGGGGTGACAAGAACTGCGTCGGCAAGACACTGGTAAGCTCAACAGGAATGATCGACTGTCTTGAAATACTTTCGAAACATTCCGTATGGACTGAACGAGAGACCTGGAAAAGGTCCGGAGTACCTTTTAGACATCGCGGTGTCGGGTTGGCAGCGGTTATGCAGGCAATGGGGTACGGCCCTGTAGTCCCGGACTACGCCAATGCCAAGGTTGAACTAACCAGCGAGGGAAATATCCGAGTTTATTGTGGAGTCGTGGATATGGGCCAAGGAAATGATACCGCTAACCTCCAGATAGTGAGTCATATACTTGGTCAGAACCCGGACCGGATCGAACTGGTCCAACCAGACACCGATCGCACCTTGCCCAGTGGCTCTGCATCGGCAAGTCGCTGTACTTACACTTTCGGCAATGCTCTTATAGGTGCAGCCACAACTCTTATGGATCGTATTCTGAAGCGGGCGGCAGATTTTATGATGGCGGCCCGGAACGAAGAGCTTGTCCTCGTTCCTGGAGGTGTAAGGTGTCTGCTTACGGGTCATGAGATCCCCCTCTCTAAAATAGCCAAATTACTTAGCCATGATGAACGAGTGGCCACCCATCACTTTAGAGCACCGGTTGCCACTGAAGTCATAACAACAGACCAGAACCTGAGACTTCATGGACTGCCTCACACTATTTTCTCATATGCTGCCCATTTGGCCTGTGTGGAAGTTGACGAGCTTACCGGAAAGGT
>CAIXMD010000432.1 GCA_903920415.1 uncultured Desulfomonile sp. | reverse complement strand
GATCCGAGCCATGGTCCCCGCGATTTCAATGCGCGTGTATTTGAAAGTGGGGCGTTCGCCGCATACGCCTACTGCTCTTACGACGTAATTCCCGATTGGATAGTACTCGTAAGGCTCGCCATTAAAAATTTCTGTCACCATGAGTGACACGGCTCACTCCTTTTCATGCCTTATCAGGCAACCCCTCCAGTTCCTACAGCTAGATTATAACACAGCGCACGGTCAGACAACTACAATTATGATACGCTTGACATATCTGCATCATAAGTGCATACACGTCTGCATGAGAACTACACTGAACATTGATGATGCCTTATTGAATAAAGCGGCACGGTTGACAGGCGTCAATGAAAAAACCTCGCTCGTTAGACTCGGTCTCCAAGCCTTGATCGCCCACGAGAGTGCCAAGAGACTTGCAGAACTCGGAGCTTCTGAGATGGGACTCAGGGCCATTCGAAGACGCCGATCCGGAGACTTGGAGTGATCCTGGTTGACACCTCCGTCTGGGTTGAGCATCTGCGGAAAGGAAGTCCTGCACTCAAGGAACTTCTTCAAAAAGGGTTGGTTCTCGTCCATCCCTTCGTGATCGGCGAACTGGCCTGCGGCAACGTCCAGAACCGTGACGAGATCATGAGGTTGCTGCAATCCTTGTCTCGGGCCAAGCAGGCCGAGAACGAGGAGGTGTGCCACATCCTTGAGCAGGGGAAGCTTTTCGGTCGCGGTCTCGGTTGGATAGATGTGCATCTCCTGGCATCTGTTTTGATAAATGGCTGCGGGCTTTGGACTCTTGACCGTCGTCTTCACCGCGTGGCCGGTGAACTGAGTATTTCGTCTTTATGATTGGTGAATAGCGGTCACCAATTTTTTCGGAAACACCAAATTCGGCCCTCGTCTGGAGAATTATGTGACACCCACCCACCCCTGGATTTATCAGTGCCTCGGATGTTAGGGAGAAGAACTCCCCAGGACATGGTGTTGGTTCGACCCTGAATGCCCAATTGTCATACTCTGCACTGGGGAGGCATAGGCAGGCGCCGCCTACCGCTTCAGTGCTGCGAACGATCGTCATACATGCCACGGGACTCGCAAAAGAGACAGTCGACCACTGCCTCGCCGCCTTGCTTCTCGCATTCAGCTACGCTGCGCTTGACGCATTGCGACTTGGATTTGCATCAGCCGCTTTCGCGGATGCAGCAGTAAACCTGGTCCATGTCCGACTCCACAACTCCGGCCATTCCCAGGCCAATGGCAGTCAGAAGAACTAAACAAACCAATCCCTTCATGAGCAGCTCCAGTGGCTATGCCAAAAGATTTCATTGAAATTACGCCAGGGATGATATCACATTTTTACGACTTTGATTACAATGTTTTGGAACCGAGACCGACACCTTGACAGGATCATTCATTCTGAGTACTATACGACCCTATCTTTTCCCATGCACTTGTTTTTTTTGACATAAGGTGAATTCTGTTATGAACAAATCAGAACTTGTCTCCGAACTGGCTAAACACACCGATATTCCCTTGAGGAAATCCGAAGAAATAGTCAATATGGTCTTCGACACAATGACCGAGGCTCTTAACAAAAATGGCCGGATTGAAATCCGTGGTTTTGGGTCATTCGAGGTCAGAGATTACAGTGGTTATGCCGGGAGAAATCCAAAAACCGGGGAGAATATCCCGGTAATGGCAAAGCGACTGCCGTTCTTCAAGGCAGGTAAAGGGCTTCGTGCCATGGTAGACGAAAACAAAAATTTGATGCCCAAATAAATCTTATTGATCAAGCAAACTTGTCATTTTTATTTTCTCGTCACAATAAATTATTACAGGTCCAGTTCAAACGTTGGCATCGGATTGCACTGTTTTGGTGGAAGCGAGGCACACAATTTTGTAAAAAATGATGGAGAAAAGATCCCTTTAAGTCGGTTTCATTTCATCAAAGCGAAAAACCAGCGATGTTACGCCTTGGGACATCTTTTTGTGCAGCACATACGGCACCTTTTCGAATACTTTGATCATAGGGATATTAGAAGCCAGAACTTCTGCCGTGAATCCCTTGACCCCACGTTCCTTTGCAATCTCTATCAAATAATTGAGTGAGAAAGTTGCTATTCCACGGCCATGGAATTCTTCATCCACCATGAATGCTACGTCCGCCAACTGTTTGTCCGGCTGAAGTAGGTACCTCGCTTCACCTATTATTTTGCGATTCTCTCTGGGACCAACCGTGACCACGATTGAGAGTCCCTCTTCTTCTGTTACACTTACGTACCTTTGCAGATTTTCGTGGGGCATGCTCTTCCTGGGGGTGAAATACCGGAAGTATACGGAACTTTCTGAAAGGTGATAAAAGAGGTCCTTAATCATGGGCTCATCAGTCATTTTTATGGCTCTCACATGAGCCTTGAGGCCCCCTTTGAACACGTGGTTGGTACGCACTCTGATGCGTAACTCCGGAGAAGCCATGTGATAATAGAATTGGTCGGCATAGGCGTACCCCAGTTCTCTGGCTTCCTTCATAAGACCTTCTCTTTGGTCCGGATGAGCGATCTCGATGAGCGCCAAGGATCGCTCACGCACAGACTTGCCACCCAGATAAGCAATGCCGTATTCCGTAATTATGTAGTTTGTGTCGCCTCTGTTCATCATCGCGGCAGCCCGCGTACCGAAGGAGGCGACTATATTGGACCGGCCGTTTCGGTCTGAAGTGGATCTAAGGCACACAATAGATCGTCCCTCTTTCGAGAGCCCAGCGCCCCTCATAAAATCGTGGTCGCCCCCGGAACCTTCAAAAGCTGTCCACGTCGGGCTACCCTGTCTGATCTGGCCCCTGAGATCTACTTGCAAGGCCAGGTTGACGGCAATCATATTGTCGTTGGAGGCTATGAATCTAGGGTTCAAACACACATCCGACGGGTAGAACTCAACAAGGGAGTTGTCATTCACATAATCATAAACCTTGCGAGTACCTATGCAGCAAGTGGCCAGGGATTTCCCACGGTACATCGTCTTCGTACTATTATCTATCACTCCGGCTTCTATCAGGTCAGCAAGCGGGTCAGAAAAGACCTCAGTATGAAGGCCCATGTTACGGTGTTCCATAAGAAAATCCATAAGGCCTCTGGAAATTCCGGCAAAACCGAATTGAAGAACTGAACCGTCTTCTATCAGTTCACTGCAGTATCGGCTAATAGCCTTCTCACGAATTCCGAAAGGCTCTTCCGGTAATTCGGAAAGCTCCTCATCAGCCGCTACCAGGTAACTGATCCTCTCATCAGGGATAAAGGTGTCTCCCATGGTGCGCGGCATGCCGGAATTGACCTGTGCTATGACCATGCGGGCTGACTGCACGGCAGCCAGCGAAATATCCACAGATATTCCCAAACTGAAACGGCCGAACCTGTCGGGCTCCGATACCTGAACGATTGCCACGTCGATGGGTATACGGCGTCTCCTAAAAAAATCGGGAATTTGAGAATGGAAAAGGGGCACGTAATCGGCCTCGTACTGGCGAGAGGGTTCACCTGTTCGCCTGCCCACGAAGAAGGTCTTGAGGCTGAATCTTCTAGGATCTGTTTTGGCCAAAGACTCTGCTTCTTTGCCGTTTAAAAACTGGATCATCTCCACGTCCAACAGAGATGAAGCTCCCAATGCTCTTATCATCACCTTAGGTTCCGAACAGAAGCT
>CAIXMD010000431.1 GCA_903920415.1 uncultured Desulfomonile sp. | reverse complement strand
TCACAACCATCTCTATTACGTTGATGCAAAGCCTGAACTCTCCGATTACGACTTTGACAAACTGCTTGAAAAGCTCATTGCACTTGAACATCAGTTTCCAGATTTAGTTTCTCCTGACAGCCCGTCTCAGAGGGTTGGCGGCACGATTACCAGAGTATTTCCAACTGTGCAGCATCGTGACCCAATGCTGAGCCTTTCGAATACCTACTCTCTGGGTGACCTTGAGGAGTTTTACAATCGAGTAAGAAAGCTTCTTCTGCTTGAAGGTGTCCACGTGCAGGAGATGGTTGCTGAACTGAAGTTCGACGGCGTTGCCATAAGCCTGATCTATCGCAAGGGGATTCTGGTCCGCGGTGCAACAAGGGGCGATGGCGTTCAGGGTGACGATATCACCGCAAATATTAAAACCATCCAGTCTATACCCCTGCGGTTGCCTGATTTCGGCAGCCTCTTTGCTCAAGGTGAAGAGAGCGAGGTTGAAGTGCGCGGCGAAGTGTTTATGCGCAAGGAGGATTTCGAGCAGCTGAATGAGAGCCGTCCTGAAGAAGACCGGTTTGCCAATCCCCGCAATGCAACCGCGGGGTCGCTCAAACTCCAGGACTCCTCTGAAGTTGCCCGACGCAACATGAGTTTTGTCGCCTACTACCTGAAAGGATATGATGATGATGCGGTGTCGCAATTCCAGAGACTCCGCCAGCTCGAAAAGCTCAAATTTTATACCGGTGGTCACTACTGCTTGTGCCATGAACTACAGGATATAAGTGACTTTATACAAGAGTGGGACGAAAAGCGCTGGAAGCTTCCCTACGAAACTGACGGTGTGGTATTGAAGCTCAACGATGCCCGATTTTGGGAAAAACTTGGTGCCACGGCTAAAAGCCCACGATGGGCAATAGCTTACAAATATCCCGCGCAGCAGGCTAAAACGGTGCTGCATGCTGTTGTATTTCAGGTTGGTCGGCTTGGCACCATCACCCCGGTGGCAGAGCTTGAACCGGTGTTGCTCGCCGGCTCAACGGTTTCGCGTTCTACCCTCCATAATTTTGATGAGATCGAGCGCCTTGGAATCATGCTGCATGACCGTGTGATCATTGAAAAGTCAGGCGAGGTGATTCCAAAGGTGATCAGTGTTGTGCTTGATGAGCGCCCTTCCGATGCTGAAGCGGTGAGGGTGCCTTCTGTGTGCCCTGAGTGTGGCTCTTCTCTCGAAAAGCCGGAGGGAGAGGTGAGTTACTACTGCCCGAATGAGGAAGAGTGCCCTGCCCAGATCAGGGGAAGGCTGCTGCACTTTGCTTCGCGTGATGCCATGGATATCAAGACCCTTGGGAAAGCGCTGGTTGAACAGCTTGTTGAGCTGAAGCTGGTGGGTGATGTTGGTGATCTTTATCTGTTGCAGGAGCCGCAGCTCGAAAGGCTTGAAAGAATGGGCCCGAAATCAGCACAAAATCTGGTGCGTGCTCTTGATGAGAGCCGAGAAAAAAGTTATGAGCGGTTGCTTTACGCGCTTGGTATCCGCCATGTGGGTCGTGCAACGGCCCGGGAACTGGCGAGCGCTTATCCTTCACTCTCTATGCTCAGGCTGGCAACTGAAGAGGAGCTTGCAACGGTGCCTGATATCGGGCCGGTGGTTGCCAGGAGTATCTGCGATTTCTTTTCAAAACATTCATCACCTGAGTTCATTGAAAAGCTTGAAAGAGCCGGTTTGCCACTATGTGCTTCGGAGCCTAAAGAGCAGGTTAACCGAAATTTTGAGGGAATCAGTGTTCTTTTTACTGGAGGTCTTGAGCGCCATGATCGTCAGAAAGCCTCGGAACTGGTGCTGGAGCGTGGTGGACGGGTGGTTGGTTCGGTCAGTAAAAAAACCGGTCTGGTTGTTGCCGGCCGTGAACCGGGCAGCAAGCTTGATAAAGCCTTGAAGCTTGGCGTCAGGGTAGTGACAGAGGAAGAGTTTGAAGGAATGCTTTAAGATTGAAGGAAAGGGTCATCACTATATTATTCAACAGGACGCACAATGGATCTTCACTACAGGGTTGCAATATTCGGATCTGCAAGGATTCATGAAGGAGATCAGGATTACAAGGATGTTTTTGAAATAGCCAGAGGTCTTGCTGAGTCGGGGTTTGATATTGTGACAGGCGGTGGCCCCGGATTGATGCAGGCCGCTAATGCCGGAACCAAAAGTGCGCACTCCGCAAGCCGCTCAATCGGCCTGAACATCAGAATTCCCAGAGAGCAGAATCCAAACGACTTTCTCGATATCAAAGAGGAGTTCAGCCTTTTCAGTAACCGCCTTGATACCTTTATGGCACTGTCTGACGCGGTGGTTGTGGCTCCTGGAGGAATAGGAACCCTGCTTGAACTGTTTTACGCATGGCAGCTAATACAGGTTGAGCATATCTGCGAAACGCCGATCATTCTGTATGGTGAAATCTGGGCCAATCTGCTTGTATGGCTTGAAAACGAGGTGATGGAGCGGAAGCTTTTCAACAAAAGCGATATGCACATGATTTTCCATGTGACTGAGCCGGTACAGGCAGTGGAGCTTATCAAACAAATTCATGCCGACCGTCTAAAGGTGGCGCATGCATGCAAGAATTTTTCAAAATACCGGAAAGTGTTAGAGGAGGCGAAAGATGGTGAGCATGCAGCAGATTTGAAAAACATGTTCAAGGATTAAGTGCTGTGCAGGCTGGTTTTACACCAGCCAGTGCACAACGTTAGTCTCCTGATATCCCTGTTTACTTCTGCGCTATATAGAGAATTGATGTCTCAAATGTCATCGGAAAAAATTCAGCCGTTTTGAATCCGCTTTTTTTCAAAATAGCAGTAAATGCAGTGGTCTGAGGAAACTTTTCAACAGAGTGTGGCAGGTAGTCATAGGCAAAACTGGATTTGCTGAACAATCCTGCGATTTTAGGCAGCACATTTTTAAAATAGATCAGGTAGAGTTTTTTCATTACCTCATTGCGCGGTATCATCGGCTCAATAATGAAGGCATAGCCACCCGGTTTCAGGACACGGTGGAACTCCCGCATTCCCTTTTCAAGGTCTTCAAAATTTCTTACGCCAAACCCTGCACTGACAATATCGAAACTTGCATCCTTAAAGGGCAGCTTTTCAGCATATCCTTCCAGAAAAGTGATCTGCGGGTACTTTTTTCGGGCAATGGCAAGCATTTCAGGCGAAAGGTCAAGCGCAGTAACCTTTGCCCCTGATATTTTTGCCATAGAGTCCGCCAGGTCACCAGTGCCGGTAGCGACATCAAGAATCCGGGGCGCAGGATTTTTCTCAAGAAGTTTTTTTGCCCTGCTTGTGGCCTTGGCCCGCCAGTAATTATCTATTCCCAGACTCAACAGATGATTTAAAAAATCATACGTTGGTGCAACCTCATCAAACATTCGCTTAATCGAGGCTCTGGATTTGGTCTGGTTGAGGGATTTAGCGCTCTCTTTTGATTGACTTACTGCCATGTCAACTTTTTTTGCCATAAACATCTTCCGGGTTAAACATCAAGGTATCACAGATTTCCATGGTTGTATCATCTTTAGCTCTGCGATAAAAGCAGGAGTGATACCCCACGTGGCATGCACCGCCAATCTGGGAGACTTTCAAGAGCAGTGTATCGCCATCGCAGTCAATCAGAATCTCATGAACCGACTGCATGTTGCCGGATGATTCACCTTTCAGCCAGAGTTCTTTACGGCTACGGCTCCAGTAACAGGCTTTCTTTTTGTCCAGTGTCATTTGAAGGCTTTCGCGGTTCATCCATGCCATCATCAGGACTTTTCCTGTTTCATGGTCCTGGACAATTGCCGGCACCAGTCCTTTATCGTCAAACTTTACCGTTTCAAGAAAGCTTTTCTGTAAACCTTGATTATCGCCCATTGAAGGTGTAGATTAAGTGTTTTTAATGCAATAATCCCGGTATTGCATCTCGGGGAAAGAAAAATGTGTTTAAAGATTGATAAAATTATGGAAAAACCAAGGTCTGAATGGATAAAAAGTTCAAAACATGTAACTTCCTGAAGCCGAATTCATAATAACAGTACCAATGAAGTCCCTACAGAAATTTCTTCCAAAATATTCCATCGCTCTTGCAGTCGTTTTTGTTGCAACTGTTGTTTTTCTGATAACCAAAGGTAATAGTGTCAATATTGAGGCTGGAGAGGTCACGTATGCTGAACTCGTTCAGGCCATCTATGGTACGGGGTTTGTTGAGGCGGATGCTGTTGCCAACCTCAGTGCGGAATATTCAGGCACAGTAAGTTATGTCGGGGCGCTCGAAGGTCAGAAAGTCACTGCCGGCCAGAAAGTCCTTGAAATCAACAGTCCTAATCCCCAGCTTGCCGTTCGTCAGGCAAAGGCGGCCTTTGCTGAACAGCAGGCACTGATGAAGGATAACTCTCTGCAAAGTATCAGAAAGAAAAACCTTTACAAGGAAGGGGCGATCTCCCGTCAGGAAGTTGATGATGCCGAAAAAAACCGCATTCAGGCAGAAGAGTTGCTTCAGCAGAAAGAGTTTATGGTAAAGATGCGTGAGGATGATCTGAAAAAACTGACGGTCAGGGCTCCTTTTGCCGGTACGTTAACGTTACAGAACGTCAAGGAGGGTGATTATGTCACACTCAATACTCTTGTGGCAAGAGTTGTTGATACATCGAGTTATCTGGTGAGTGTAGAGGTTGATGAACTTGATGTTCCGAAGATTCGTAATGGTCAGGCGGCAACGGTTGCTTTTGACGCCTATCCTGATAAACGCCTCTCGGCAGTTGTCTCCCGTATCGTGCCCCAGACAGACAAGATAACCAAGACATCCAAAATTTATTTGACTTTTGCAAAACCGGTGGGCAATATCCAGGCCGGCATGACTGCTACTGCAAATATTATATACAATACCAAGCAGCACGCTCTGCTTGTAAGAAAAAGTTCTGTGTTTGAGGAAAACCATCAGAGCTATGTCTGGAAAATTGACAATGGACGATTGAAAAAACAGCTTATTCGCCAAGGTGCCAGTGATATGACATTTATTGAGGTGCTGCAGGGACTTAAAAAAGGGGATAAAATTGCACTGCTTCCTGATAAGAGTTTACATGAAGGTCTGGATGTAAAGATTATCGCTCCTCGAAAGTCCTGATTACCTTTATGGTTCATGCAGCCCAAAAAGAAAATAGCTGTTATTCTGGCGGCTCATGGAGAAGCTGAGACAACCCGGTTTTTGGAAAACTACCGGGTGACCCGTCAGACGCTTGCCCATGCCTCCCAGGTGATGCCGATTCCCGGCGCTTTGCAACTGACAATAGCAGTTACATCATCCCTTAAAAAGCTCATTCGCTCCCGTACCAATAGTGAGGCCTCACCGCATAACAGTATAACGCGTGATCAGGTTGGAGCTTTGCAGCAGCTTCTGGACGATTTACCCTCTGCCACCCAATTCGACTTCCATGTATATGCTGCTTTTTCAGCCTCTCCGCCCTATGTTGAGCACGTTATAGAACAGACACGAGCATACGATGGAGAGGTGATTGTTTCCATGTCGCCCATTGACAACAGCCTATCCTGTGGTCAGCTCTGCTCTTATGTGGCGGCCTCGCGAAGTCAGGAGGAGCTTGGAAAGGTAAAAGTAATCAGCAGGTTTTGGAGTGATGAAAGGCTCTACCCCCTCTACTGTGATTATTTATTTGAGAATTGCTCTGAACAGAACCCCGGGCGGAAGGTTGTAAAGGATACAGAGAGAGTGCTGCTCCTTCTTTTTCATGGAACCCTTGTTAAGGACGCAAAGGGCGATCCTCCACTTTTCCGTACCGGTTGTGAAGAAACCATGATGTTTGCCCAGCGACTTGAAGAGACTCTTTTGGCCGATCCAAGGAATCCTTATGGAAGAATCCTGACGGTTTATCTTAACCATAATGTCGGCGGAGAGTGGACCAGACCTTCATTTGAGGAGGTATCTGCGATGCTCAAGGAAGAGGCTTCTGTTGTTGTCGACATGTTTGGCTGCGGATATTTTGCCGATGGCAATGAAACCATTCACAGGGCAGGAGAGCTTATGAACTCTTCATCAGTCATAAAGGCGAAATCAATCCCTTGTCTCAATTGTACCCCTGCTTTTACCGGCTATCTGGCATCAAGGGTTACTGATGCAGCCAGGCAGATTATCAGCTTGAGATGAAATAATTCTCTTGAGGTGAGAATTGAATGGTTAATGCCCGCCTGATGTTTATTTTTCCGGGTAAGGTCTTGATGCATAGCTAATCATAAGGGGAAATGACAAAATGGGTCGTGCGGCTGTTTTTATTGACGGGGCAAACCTGTTTTTTACCCAGCGTCATCTCGGGTGGCAGATTGATTTTTCCCGTTTGATGGCATTTTTTATGTCAGGGTATGCTTCAGTCAAGGCGAATTATTATGTACCTGCATCCGAACCGGTTTCGGAGGAAAGTGCCGCTTTCACGAGAGTGCTCACTGCACATGGCTTTCGAATCACCTCTAAATCTGTCAAAAAGATTGTCAACAAGGAAACAGGAGTGATTGTCATGAAAGGCAATCTCGATGTGGAACTTGTCGTGGATGCTTTGATTGATGCTGATCAGTACGATACGTTTATACTTTTCAGTGGAGACAGTGATTTTATTCCATTGCTCAGGGCTTTAAAAGCGAAGGGTAAGGAGGTTATCGTTTATTCCACCCAGGGGTTGAGCGCAAGGGAGCTGCTTGCCGAACCGGGTATAGCCTATTGTGATATTGCAGTTCTGAAAGAGCGTATTGAGCAGGTAAGGCCGGGAGATCCGGTGCGCTTTGAGGGTGCTCTCGCAGGCAGTGAGCAGGAGTTTTCGGTTCGTCTGCCTGATATTGGAGAACTTTTTACAGGTACAGTGCTTAAAGTGCAGCCTTACGGTGTTTTTTTAAGTAATCCCTTTCATGTGAAGTGTCTCCTCCCTCTCAGCTTTTTTGGGATCAGTAAATATATCAAGGATTTGACAGCGATTGTTCGAATGAACGATGTGTTTGCAGTGTCGGTATTCCACGTCAATTCCGCTCGTGACATTCCGGAGATTACCGTCAAACTTGTTGATAAAAAGATGGTTGAAGAGCTGGCATCGAGGATAGATGGATAAGTGTGAATAACCGGGTTTTGGTTTCAACATAAAGGAGGGAATCCTATGGATATTTTCAGTGAAGCAGTCGGCGCTCTTACCAGTCAACTCTCGGGTTTATGGCCTCAGCCTGAGGAAAAACCCCAGTTAGTGAACGGAAAGCTGAGGCCTTGTCCTGGAACGCCGAACTGTGTGAGCAGTGAAAGCGATAATCCGTTGTTCAAGATAGCACCTTTAGCCTTCACCGGTTCTCCTGAGCAAGCCTGGGCGACGCTGAAGCTTGTTGTCAGGGAAGAGGGAGGGACGGTGCATGATGAAGGCAGCGAGTATCTATGGTCGACCTTTACTCTCCCTGTTTTTGGCTTTGTTGATGACGTTGAGTTCCGCTTGAGCGCGACTGAAGGGGTGATTCATGTCCGGTCGGCTTCAAGGCTCGGCATCTCAGATCTTGGTGTCAATCGCGGGCGGGTTGAGCAGTTGCGGTCGGCATTTCAGAAAGCCCTTCATCATCGTTGAAAAGGCAAAGGAAGCTCAATGTGTGGTTGACTTCAAGCTTCCTCTGCCGTTAAACTTCACTCATGCGTGTCAATACCCATCAGCTTTTCGTGAATAGCTTTTGCGGCTGTACGTCCAGCTCCCATGGCAAGGATAACTGTAGCTCCACCGGTTACAATATCACCACCGGCATAGACATTTTCTTTTGAAGTTGCCATGGTGTTGAGATCCACGACAATGGTATCACGCTTGCTGACCTCAATATCAGGAGTTGACTGTTTTATGAGCGGGTTGGAGCCGTTGCCGATCGAGATAACTGCCATATCGATTGGAAGAATGAATTCAGAGTCTTTTATCGGTACCGGCCTGCGGCGTCCGGATTCATCGGGTTCGCCAAGTTCCATCTTGAGGCATTTAGCCCCAGTAAGCCACTGCTGTTCATTACCGACAAATTCCAACGGATTCATGAGCATAAGGAATTCAATCCCCTCTTCCCTTGCGTGATGAACTTCCTCAAGACGTGCAGGCATTTCCGCTTCGGATCGTCGGTACACAATATAGGCATGTTCAGCACCAAGTCTTTTAGCTGTGCGGACAGCGTCCATGGCCGTATTGCCGCCACCGAACACTGCAACACTTTTACCCTTGCAGTTGAACACCGGAGTGTCATTGTTCGGGAATTGATATGACTTCATCAGGTTAACCCTGGTCAAAAACTCATTCGCAGAATAAACTCCGAGAAGATTTTCTCCCGGGATACCCATGAACCATGGCAGACCGGCACCGACTCCGATAAAGACTGCATCAAAATCCTCTTCTTTCAGTAGTTCATCTACGGTGACAGAGCGGCCAGCGAGTACATTGGTAATAAACTTTACCCCAAGTTGTTTCAATCCTTCAATTTCCTGTTTTACAATCTCCTTGGGAAGGCGGAATTCGGGAATGCCGTAGACCAGAACGCCGCCGAGTTCGTGCAGTGCTTCAAAAACCGTTACCGAATGGCCAAGTTGGATAAGATCGTTGGCACAGCTGAGTCCGGCTGGTCCGCTGCCGATAACCGCTACTTTTTTGCCCGTTTGTGCTTTTACTGCAGGGAGTTCTACATTTCCGGTTTCCCGCTCGTAATCAGCCGCAAAGCGTTCCAGATTACCGATTGCAACTGATGTATATTTTTTCGTAAGAATGCAGGCTTTTTCGCACTGGTCTTCCTGTGGACAGACTCTGCCGCAGATAGCAGGAAGTACATTGTCTTCCTTGATCTTTCTTGCCGCACCCAGAAAATCACCTTCCGCGATATACTTGATAAACTGATCAATCTTGATGTTAACCGGGCACCCCTTGATGCAGGCTGGATCTTTGCATTGAATACATCGAAGAGCTTCCTTCTGTGCAAGTTCAGGTGTATAGCCAAGATTCACTTCCTTGAAATTTTTATTCCGAACTTCAGGGTTTTGAGCAGGCATTCCCTGGCGCGGAATGGCAAAGCGTTCTTTGGTCGTGATATGTTGTGGGCACATAATTTTGATCTTTAAAACGATGGAGTGTTTATCCGAAAAAAAGCCATCCCTGCAAAAAAATGAGGCAGGGAAGTCATCATGACAGATTGAAAAAAGTCAACAGGGTATAGTATTTCTCGATTATTGCAGGTTGCATTTGTGTGCAAATGCTTCAGCCGATTGTTTTTCTTCCGGGAGGTACAATTTGTTCCGGTCAGTAAGGTTTTTAAAATCGACCTGGTGAGCATCGAATTCCGGTCCGTCAACACAGGCGAATTTAGTCTCGTTGTTCACCGTAACCCTGCAGCCGCCACACATGCCTGTACCATCAACCATAATAGGGTTGAGACTGACCATGGTTTTGATATTGTAGGGACGGGTGACTTCAGCTATGGCTCTCATCATCGGAATGGGCCCTATTGCAAGGACAAAATCGATTTTTGTCCCGGAATCTATCAGCTCCTGAAGCTTTTGTGTGACGAATCCATGAAAGCCGTACGATCCGTCATCTGTAGTAATGTACGCTTCATCACTTACCGCTTTCATCTCCTTTTCAAGGATTACCAGATCTTTAGATCGGGCACCGTTAATAGTAATGACATAATTCCCGGCTTCCTTGAGAGCAACAGCCGTTGGATAGGCAATTGCAGTACCAACACCTCCGCCAATGCTTACTGCGGTGCCGAAATTCTCAATATGAGATGGGGCTCCAAGTGGCCCGACAATATCACTGATGGTGTCGCCAGCCGCTTTAGTGTTCAGCTCTTTGGTGGATTTACCCATGCCCTGGACAATGATGGTAATCGTGCCTTTTTCAGGATCAGCATCGGCAATGGTAAGCGGGATTCTTTCGCCCGTCTGGTCCACCCTGAGCATTATGAACTGGCCTGCCTTTCTTTTTTTAGCAATACGAGGTGCCTCTATTTCAATTTTTTTGATATTTTCAGCTAAAAATATTGCAGAAACAATCTTATGCATTTGCTTTTCGATTTCGTATGATATTGGAGACTTTACGGCTTTTGCGGTAAGGAGCAAAAAGTCACTATTATAAGCATAATAGATTAAATATAAAAATGAGCGGGAAGTTTGGAGGGCCGGTCATGAGTGCTTTTCCGATTGTTTTCCTGAACTATTAAAAGGGCTTTTATGGTTTTTATAGCTGATTACGGTGCTGGCAATCTTCGTTCTGTTCTCAAGGCATTTGACTACCTTGGCGTCAAGGCTGAAGTCAGCAGTGATCCAGCTAAACTTGCAGGCTATAGAAAAGTTGTTCTTCCAGGTGTCGGCGCATTTGGTCAGGCTATAGAGTCCCTTAATGCATCGGGTTTTACCGAAGCAGTTGCCGAGCATGTCGATAAAGGCGGTCAGCTCCTGGGTATCTGTCTTGGTATGCAGCTTTTATTGACTGACAGTGAGGAAATGGGAGTTAACAAGGGGATGAACCTGATACCGGGGAAGGTTTTGCGTTTCAGGAGCGACACCGACAAGATTCCCCAGATAGGCTGGAATTCGGTTGATCAGCAGAAAGAGAGTGTGCTTTTCAAAGGGATTGCCGATCATTCGTTTTTCTATTTTGTTCATTCTTATTATTGTGAGCCGATATCATCTGAATCCGTGGCGGCAACCACCTGGTTTGCAGGAAAAAACTTTTGTTCGGCTATTGAAAAAAATGGTATTTTTGCAGTTCAGTTTCATCCGGAAAAAAGTTCTGATGCCGGGTTGCAGGTACTGAAAAACTTTGCCGAATGTTAAAATCGATTTTTGTTATTCTTTTATGTTGATTATTCCAGCTATAGATATTAAGGACGGGAAGTGTGTGAGGTTGACCCGTGGTGATTTCAGCAAGAAAAAAATATATCTCGACAATCCTCTCGACATGGCAATTATCTGGCGAAAGCAGAATGCCAAGATGCTGCATGTCGTTGACCTCGATGCTGCACTTACCGGGGAGATGGTCAATTTTGAGAAAATCAGGGAAATTGTACTTAATCTCGATATTCCAGTTCAGGTCGGAGGGGGTATCCGCTCTGTCGATGCAGTCAAGCAATATCTGGATATTGGCGTTGGTCGTGTAGTCATTGGTTCGGCTGCGGTTACCAATCCAAAACTGGTTGAAGAGCTTCTGAAAATATATCGCCCATCAAAAATTGTTGTCGGTATCGATGCTGAGCATGGTGTCCCGAAGATTAATGGATGGACTGAAAGCAGTGACTTGATGGATTTCGATCTTGGACTCCGGATGAAAGAGATGGGAATCGAGCGGGTGATTTATACAGACATAACCCGCGACGGTATGATGCAGGGGTTCGGTTATAACAGCACCAAAAGATTTGCTGAAAAAACAGGCCTGAAAATTACGGCTTCAGGTGGTGTCACCAATTCAGGCGATTTGAAACGCCTGGATGAGCTTAAGTCTTGTGGTGTTGATTCTGTCATTATCGGCAAAGCCCTCTACGAAAACAATTTTCCCTGTCAGCAGTTATGGTATAATTACGAAGAGGGCATTTGCCTTGACCATAATTTCTCAACTGCCAAAACAAAATAGTCGCCCTTCCTTTCCCCGCAGGGTGGGCAGAATCCTCTTCTCTAACATCTAAAGAAAGCATGTGCAGAAGCAGGACCTACAGTTGCAGCAAGATATAGAGGCGGTTATTTTTGCTTCTGAAGAAGCTGTTACCCTCCAGACCGTCAGACAGGTTACCGGCAGGGATCTTGATTCCGCTGAGTTTCAGTCAATTATTGAGAAACTCAATGCCGAGTACGCCCAAACCGGAAGGACGTTTCATATTCACCGGATTGCCGGTGGATACCGTTTTCTTTCCAGACCGGAATTCAGTGACATCCTTAAAAAACTTCTTGCCCCTAACATCCGCAGAAGGCTTTCACAGTCTATACTTGAAGTTCTAGCCGTTATTGCCTATAATCAGCCTGTTACGCGAGGGGAGATTCAGCAGATTCGCGGCGTCAGCCCTGATTATGCTATCGACAGGCTTCTGCTTCGCGGCTTCATAGAGGTTAGAGGCAGGGCGGATTCTCCCGGTCGGCCCTTGCAGTATGGAACCACAAAGGAATTTTTGGATCTCTTTCACTTATCGTCATTAAAAGACCTCCCGAAACTTCGCGAGATCAAGGAAATTCTTCAGGAACATGAAGAGCAGGAGTACCTGACCCGGCAGGATGACAGCCCAGAGACCATTACTAGAGAACTATCAAGAGGAATCGATACAAGAGAATGAAAAACAGCAGTAAAAGTGATGACGTCAGAATCAACAGGTTTCTGGCATCATGCGGCATCGCATCACGAAGGGCAGCCGACCAGCTTGTGCTGGACGGGCGGGTGATGGTCAACGGTACAGTGATTACAACGCCGGGGATAATGATTAATCCGTCCAGGGATGAGGTTATTGTCGATGGTGAGCGGTTTGCCCAGCCAGAAGCAAGGAAGGTGTATATCCTGTTGAACAAACCCAGAAACGTTATTACGACGAACAGTGACGAAAAAAACCGGGAAATGGTGCTGGATTTTATCGATGTCAAGGAACGGGTTTTTCCTGTTGGCCGACTTGATAGAAAAACAACCGGTGTTATTCTGTTGACTAATGACGGGACGCTTGCACATAAACTGATGCATCCTTCGTCTAATGTAAAAAAAGAGTATATTGCTGTCCTTAATGAAAAATTTACGCCAAATCTCCTGCACCAGCTTACAGGGGGGATGCGTTTGAAAGACACCGGGGAAAAGGTTAGTCCCTGCAGGGCAAAAATACTCGACGATGGGATGCAGGTATTACTGAGCATTCATGAAGGAAAGAATCATCAGGTCAGAAGAATGTTCGAAACCCTCGGTTTTGAGGTTAAACGGCTTGAAAGAGTTGCTTATGCAGGTCTGCAGGCTGGAGAACTCCGGCGGGGCGAATGGCGGTATCTGAGCCGAAATGAGGTTCAGGAACTCTATAAGTTGACGGAAAGCCTATAAGCCATCCTCCGGTTTTGTTAATGCACAAAACCCTGAATGGTTATGAGAAAGCTTTTCATTGCTCTCAAACGTCATGTACCGGCAACAGTCATGACGTTTTTATTATTTCTGGCACCTCTCTTTTTTCCTTCTTTCCTTCTCCATGCTGAAAATAGTGACCTTCAGCAATTGTACGACAGCGCAGAATCTGAAGCAAATCTTGAGCAGTTGGTCGAATTGATTGAGAGTTTGAAAAACAATAGGATTTCTCTCAATGAAGCAGATGGTGATGAACTGCGACAGCTTCCCTGGCTGACGACCTTCGATGTTCATGCCATTGTTGATTATCGTCGGGATAAAGGCCCGATCCTCTCCCTCCAGGAGCTCGACCCCGTTATCGGCAAGGATAAAGTTACCGCCATTGCCCCCTACATTCTCCTAAACTCAGCCCCCAATTCTCCTTCCTCAGCACTCGGCCCTCAGCACTCAGCACTATCTCTCTACAGTCGCCTCTGTTGGGAAACAACCGGGCGTAAAGGCATCATAAACGGAGCATACAGTGGGGATAATTACAAGCTGTATCATCGCCTGCAGTTTTCTGCACCTCACTTCGAAGCAGGTTTTGTTCAGGACAAAGATATCGGAGAGGCTGATATTGCAGACTTTTCGTCACTGAGCATCCGTGCCTATGATTTCGGAGTTATAAAAAATGCTGTTATCGGTAACTATCGGCTGAATTTTGGAGAAGGCCTGCTTATCGGACAAAGCCGATATTTTGCTAAAGGTTCCGAGCCGACAAGTAGTGTCAGGCTTTCATCAAAGCAGTTATCCTCCTCAACATCAAGCTCCGAAAGCGGATTTCTGCAAGGTGCTGCAACGACACTGAAGCTTGATCATGTTGAGGTGACTTCATTTTATTCGGCAAACCATGTCGATGCTGTCATCAATAAAACCAGTGGCTTCATTACCAGTTTTGATGAATCGGGGAACCATCGCACCGCTCTTGAAACAAGCCGCAAAGACAATGTTACGGAAACCGTCACAGGAGCAAATCTGCTTTACCGGTATCAGACAGGCCTTTTAAGAGCCAAGCTTGGCGGCACTCTCCTCTACTACAATTATTCCCAACCCCTGTCAATCCTCACCCCCCAACTCTCAAACCTATCTTCACTCAGCACTCGGCCCTCAGCACTCGGCCCTCAAAACTCAGCACTATGTTATAGTATAGAGGCAGATGCTTCCCTCGGCAAGGTCAATCTTTTCGCCGAAGCTGCATTTTCAGAAAAGCCAAATGACAGTTCATGGATAGCAGGTGTAGAGTATGAGATTGTTCATGGTGTCAGCATGATCACTTCCCTGAGGCGGTATGGAGAGAATTATTTTTCACCGTTCGCTGGTGCGTTTGCTGAAAGGGGAGTTGGTGCCTCAAACGAAGGGGGAGTTGGTGCCTCAAACGAAGGGGGAGACTATGTCGGCATTACAGCAAAAGTAAGTGACAGGCTCTCAGTTGGCGCTTATTATGACCTGTTCACCTTTCCTTTGCTTGACGATCATTGTCCATACCCTTCTGAGGGGAATGATTGCAGGATATTCATGACATGGAAGCAATCACCAGGAGTAAGCTGGAATCTGCAATTGCAGCATAAATATAAAGAAGAACAGGCAAATCAGGGGAGTTCGAGCACACCGCTTTGGACGGCACTTCCTAAAATCACCAATCGAAGCAGGCTGGATTGCGATGTAGACGTTTCCGGGCGTGTTCATTTGAGGAGCCGGGGCGAAGTGAAAAAAGTTGTCAATAAATATCAGTCCGGGGATACCGCATTGTTTGGATGGCTGATTTATCAGCAGGCGGGTTACCATGTTGGAAAATTCACTCTGAAAGGGCGGGTTACCCTTTTTAATACGGATGATTATGATGCTGCACTCTATGCCTATGAAGATGACCTGCCACTGACCTCGACACTCGGGCTTTACAATGGACGCGGGAAATCCCTTTTTATACTGGCATCCTGGCAGGCCATGGAGCGGATGAAACTTGCAGCGCGGTACAATATGGCCTGGTATAGCGACAGAGATCTCTTCGGCAGTGGTAATGACGAGCGGGCTACAAGTTGTCCCGGATCATTCCATCTTGGCTGTATTTTTTCATTATGAAAATATTTATGGGGAGTTTAATGGCTTTCCGACGCCCTTATCAGTCTGTCCCGGATCGCTCTGCCTATCCCTTTGTTTGCAGGCAGTTCGCAGTAAATTACGTTGATGCCCAGAGCATCACAGTGGCGGAAAAAGCTGAATAGTTCCCGGCCGTACTCCTCAAGATCATGGCAGATTTTGAAGAGTGAAACTCCTTCAGGAGGTGCGGAAAGACCGATATATCCCGAAGAGGGACCGGTGGTTATCGTATCATTGGTCTGTAATAGACGAATCGATGCTTTTGGAGCATAGTGCGGATATTTCAGACCAGGACTTTTTGGCGCTTCCTGCGTATCCGTTGGCGCATTTACTATGATTGCAGGAAGAACAGCCTGCAATTGTTCAAGGGTTATGGCACCGGCTCTGAGCAGTATCGGCACTGAGCAGGAACAATCTACAATGGTCGATTCAAGGCCGATAGCACTAGGCTTTCCTCGGAGGACAGCGTTGATTTTTCCCTGAAGATCCTCATAGACTGTTTCCCAGCTTGTAGCGCTTGGCAGCCCTGAAAGATTTGCTGAGGGAGCAGCAACAGGAGAGGAGCAATAACTGAGAAATTCCCGTGCAAGTGGATTTGCCGGGCATCGGACTCCGACAGTTTCAAGCCCTGCAGTAACAGAATAAGGTACACGTTGATTTTTTTTCAGCACAAGGGTAAGAGGGCCGGGAAAAAACCGTTCAATCAGCAGCCTTGCACTCTGATTTATGTCATCAGCGACATCAGGCAGCTGTTCCAGACTGTAAATATGAACTATTAACGGGTTGTCGCCCGGACGGCCTTTTGCATGAAAGAGCTGTCTGATAGCCTCAGGATTGTCTATTCCTGCGCCAAGGCCATAGACTGTTTCTGTGGGAAATGCAACGACACCCCCCGAGTTAAGGATGTCGGCGGCTTCTTTAGCTGAATCGGTTAGAGCGGTCTGCATGATATGCATCGGTTGTCAACTACCGGACAATGGAGAGGAATGGTATTTGTTCAGGAAGAAAAAGGAAATAGCAGAGCATGCCTATCGATGCGCTGACCAGAGGGATGGAAAGATTATCGTCAACCTTGAAGTTTCCGATACGCACAAAAAAAGTCTCAGTCAATGTGGCAGCAATAGCCATAACCAGACCGATAACGATATTAAGCTCTGGTACAACGGCAATAATTACCAGTGCGGAGAGAAAAAATGCAATGCTTCCTTCAATGCTTTTTTCTCCAAACCGGTGTTTTCCGAAGGCTTTTCCGATAACTGCAGCAAAAGTATCTGAAATTGAAACCATGGAAAAGGTTGCAATGACAATAATTTTAGGGAAAAAAATAACCAGTAGAAGAGCACCAAGTGTAATGTAGGTTGCTCCGTTCAGATAAGGTTTTTTTTCAAGTTCATGGGTTCTCAGCATAGCGTCAAACGTGCTGTGATACCATTTTGAAACCGGGCTGTAAAAATTTTTGAGCAGGTCAACAAGAAAAAAACCGGCAAAAAGCGGAACAAGCAAGAGCAGTGCGACATCCCTGCTGATAAAGTAGTAGATCACTGGAATTGATAGAGAGGAGAGATGAATTGTTTTTCGTGCAACTTCATAGCGAAGTTTTAAGCGGTCGATTTTTTTCATAGGTGACAAACAGTGTGTACGAGTCGCAAAAAAAAGATGTTCCACGGGAAAAGGCAGGATATCTGTTCATATCGATACAAATATACACTGAAAACTCCGGAAGAGAAAAGGGCAGCTTCCCCATCCTTTTCCTTTTCGGTTTCAAACATGTATTTTGCTGTCGCGAAGATAAATCCCCATCAGACTATTTGTATGACCACTGAAAAATTGAGAGTAGCGGCTATTGATCTCGGCACCAACTCCTTCCACATGATAATTGTCGAAGAGAGCAGGGGCAAGGGTATTGTTGAGATTGACCGTGTTAAAAATATGATTTGTATTGGTCGAGGCAGTATTTCAACGAAAATGCTTGATGAAGAGGCGATGCAGTCGGGTATTGTAGCATTAAAGAACTTTCTTGTTCTTGCCGCTCATCATGGCGTCGCACCGGAAAATGTTATTGCATTTGCGACAAGTGCTATCCGTGAAGCAAAAAACAGACTTGATTTTCTCCGGAGGATTCGGGACGAAACCGGTCTCAAAGTCAGAGTTATATCAGGACGGGAGGAGGCGGAGTTTATCTATTACGGAGTTCGTAAATCTGTCAAGATAGGTGCAACGTTTGATCTTCTTTTTGATATTGGCGGTGGGTCGGTCGAGTTTATTATTGCGAATAATAAGGGAGTACAACTTCTTGAGAGCCGTAAAATAGGCGTTGCCAGAATGTATGAACGGTTCATCTCTACAGATCCGATTGCCGCGTCTGAAATCAAGATGCTTGAACAATTCTTTTCGGCAGAGATGGTTTCTGCTGTCGCAAAAGCCTCAAAGCTGAAAGTCGTCCGCGCTATAGCATCTTCCGGGACGGCTCAGAATATTGCCCGCATGATAGGATCGATGAATGGCAGGCCGAACAAAGCATCACTCAACAATAGCGTTTTTACCAGAAAGGAGTTTCAGGCTCTTTATACCACACTGATTCCTCTTGGTTCTCTTGAACGCAGGAAATTTACCGGTCTTGATGCAAACAGGGTTGATTTGATTGTGCCGGGCCTGATTCTTGTTGATATGATTTTCAGGATTTTCAATCTCCAAGAAATCGTTGTCTCAGATTACGCCCTTCGGGAGGGTATGGTGCTTCACTATCTCAAAGATCGGGTTAATCCTTCGAATGACGAGGAGCATGAGCTTGATATCCGCAAGGAGAGTGTTTATGAGCTTGGATGTCGTTGTGACTGGAATCTGAATCATGGAGAGCATGTTGCCAGTCTCGCCCTGCAGCTGTTCGACAGTCTGGCTCCGTTTCACCATCTTGAAGCACCCTATCGGGAACTTCTCGAATATGCCTCACTACTGCATAACATCGGATCTTTTATTTCCATCTCCTCCCATCACAAACACAGTCAGTATATCATTCTTAATGGCGAACTTCGCGGTTTTTCTCCAACTGAAATCGAGATTATAGCCCATGTCGCCCGCTATCACCGCAAATCGCCCCCTTCAGAGAAGCATGCAGCCTACAGTATTCTCAAGCCAATGCAAAAAAGGGCTGTTGATGTGCTGTCAGGCCTTCTTCGTCTGGCTAACGGCCTTGAGCGTGGTCATCGGCAGAACATCCAGAACGTTACTGTTACCGTGAAAGGGAGTGTGATTACCCTGCATGTTACACCTCGTTTTGAACCCGATATTGAAATCTGGGCAGCAGAACAGCTGAAATCATTGATAGAAACTGTTCTTCAAAAAACAATTATCATTGAAGCTGCCTGATATGGAGGGATCGGCAATCGCTGAAAGGATCGCTGATGCCCTTACAAGGGACGGCTCACTTTGGTTTGAATCGGCATTCTGTAAAGGGCTTAATGCCGGAGCGCTGCTTTTTTCGGATCCACTGGAGGTGGTAACGCTTATAGCTCTTACTGAACTGGAGGGTTTCTTTTGTACCCTGGAGGAAAAACTTGCCAAGGGATATTTTCTGGCCGGATGGCTGAGTTATGAGGTCGGTTATGGTTTTGAACCGACTCTTTTTTCGATTGATGGTTCAAAAAATGCCCTTTCACCACTTGCCTGGTTTGGGGTTTACAGGGAACCAGAACATGTTTCAGAGAGGGTGGTCGAACAGCTGTTTTCTGAACATGAATCGGCTGCCCCTGGCGCAGTATCGTTCAACCTTTCCATAGAAGAGTATGGAGAGAAGATAAGGACGATTAAAAATGAAATCGCCGCTGGCAACGTTTATCAGGTGAACTTTACAGGCCGTAACAGGTTTACATTCAACGACACTTCCTCAGCTCTTTTTGGTGGATTGAGAGCGGCGCAACCCTTATCATATACTGCCTTCCTTAAAAGCGGTGACCGCACCATTCTTTCTTTTTCGCCTGAGCTTTTCTTTAGAAAACGCGGAATGGTTATTGAAACTATGCCGATGAAGGGAACTGCTCCGCGAGGAAGCAGTGCCGAAGAGGACAGTCGTTTGAGAGAGGGCCTTTCGCAATGCAAAAAAAACCTTGCTGAAAATCTAATGATTGTTGATCTGTTGCGCAATGATCTTGGAAGGATATGCCGCCCGGGATCGATCGACACGCAAGAGCTGTTCGCAACTGAAACCTATCCGACTCTTCATCAGATGGTTTCTACAATCCGGGGAGAAGTGAGAGAAAATGTCGGCTTGTATGATTTGTTCAAAGCGCTTTATCCTTCCGGATCGATAACGGGAGCCCCAAAAATAAAGGCCATGCAACTCATCCAGGCTCTTGAACCCGAGCCCAGAGGAGTTTATACCGGGGCCATCGGTTTTATCACTCCTGACCGCGATATGGTCTTTAACGTGGCGATCAGGACGGTTGAGTTATCTGAAGAGGAAGGCCTCTATGGCTCGGGCAGTGGAATAGTGTGGGACTCTCTTCAACAGGAGGAGTATCGGGAGTGCCAGCTTAAAACGAAAATTCTTACGGAGGGTGGCAATTCACATTTTGAACTGTTTGAAAGCATTCTATGGGCAGGAAGTTATCTCTGGCTTGAGGAGCATCTTGACCGTCTTGCATTATCAGCCCGGGCATTGGAGTATCCTTATGACCATGCAGCAGCAATGAAGATCCTGACTCAGCTTGAAGAGGAGTTGCGTCGACGGGGGCATCGCTTTAAAGTCAAGCTTACCCTTTCATTTCAGGGAACATTTTCTACCGACTCTCTTTTGGCAGAGGCAGATAATTCAGGCGCACCAGTTCGCCTCTGCCTTGCCACCCATCGCACTGATTCATCAAATCTCTCACTGTATCACAAAACAACGGAGAGGGCTCTTTATGACCGTTATTACAGACTGGCCCGTGAAAAAGGGTATGACGAAGTGCTGTTTCTCAATGAGCGTGGAGAGTTAACAGAAGGGGCAATCAGCAATCTTTTTATCAGTAAAAACCGATATTTCTATACTCCGCCAGTGAGTTGCGGGCTTTTGAACGGTATTTTTCGCCAATACTTTCTTGCCACTCGCTCCAATGCTTCTGAAAAACTCATAACCATCAATGAGCTCCACTCCGCCGATATGATCTATATTGCAAACTCGGTGCGGGGGTTGAGGCAAGCCTTTTTTACCGGAGATCACCTCTCTTTATAGGACCTATAGGTCTAATAAGTCCTATAGGTCCTATAACAAAAGAACACTATATTTATTGTAAGTAATCCACTCAAAATCTTACTGCAAAACAACATGCGTGACCACACTCCTGACTTCAAAATGAATGAGCTTTCCCTTGAAAACAAGGCACTCATTCGTCAAACTGTTCAGCAGCTGATTGAAAAACTCTTTGCCGACGGCAAACTCACCCCCCACACCCATCTCGAATTCTGGATCGAAGTCCCCGGCATTCAGCGTCCACGAGGCACCTTCAGGGCAGGCTTCCTCATGCCCGACAGTTTTATCTACATCAGCGACTACTTCCAATCCGTCGATCATACACCCCCTACGCTAAAGCCCAGTCAAGCCTATATCAATGACGGGCTCACCCTCGACAATGTCTGGGATGATCTGCTGGATGAACTCTACTATCAGGTTGAGATATTTACTTCTCAGGTAGTGTCAGGAAAAGGTGTGACGCTTGAACTGTGGGCCGGTAATCGGCAGCGGCCGGAAGGCGAGTGGATCTATGCGGTCGACCGTAAAATAGAACTTGGTTAGTTTTTTTCGGGATAATCGCAGACAATGCGTACACCACAACGTGGACATTCCGGCTTTTTCGCCTTGCAAGTGTAACGCCCGTGCAGGAGCAGGTAGTGATGAAAATCTATGACCCATGCTTCGGGAATGATTTTCATCAGTTCTGTTTCAGTCTGCTCTGGCTTCTCGGTTTTTACCAGACCGATTCTATTTGAAACCCGGTGCACATGAGTGTCAACAGGCATGACAGCCTGGTTAAAGGCATTGCTTAAGACAACATTCGCTGTTTTTCTTCCCACCCCCGGTAAACTCTCCAGCTCCTCCCTTGTTTCAGGCACCTTGCCGTTATAGCGCGTAACAAGTATCCGGCTTGCTTCCAGGATGTTTTTCGCCTTCGTATTGTAATAATTGATCGAGCGAACAAAGCTGATTACAGTGTCAAGTTCCATCCTGCTTATACTTTCGGCATCTGGAGCATACTTGAACAGTTCCCTGGTAATGATATTAACCTGCCTGTCGGTTGCCTGAGCCGCCATAATTGTGGAGACAAGCAACTGAAACGGGCTGTCGTATTGCAGTTCGCTTTTCGGATTCGGATATTTGCCGCCAAGCGCCTGATTGAGAAAAACAATTTTTTCTTCAGGGGTTAATGCCATACCTCTCAAGTATCGATTTCTGTTTTCTCAATGTCACTTTCTGTTTTCTGAAGCTTTGCAACCGACTGATCGATAAGTCCCCTTCCGTTTTTGTGGACTTTCCCCTCCGCTTTAAGGTCGTTAAAGATGGCGTCCAGAATGCCATTGACGAACTTGCTGCTTTTATCAGTGCTGTTAAATTTTTTTGCTATTTCAATTGCTTCATTGATCGATACCTTTGGAGGAATATCCTCGCAGAAGAGAATTTCCGTCAGGGCCATCCGGATGATATTTTTATCGATGATAGCGATACGGCTCATATCCCAGTTAAAGGTGTGCTTTACAATGTAACGATCAATCTCTTCCATATGCTCCTTGATGTTTTTCAGGAGCGTGTTGAAAAACTTCATTGCATTGCCGTCAGCAAGAATCTCTTCGGTCAAAAGCCAGCCTGCTGCAGAATCTATGTCGGTATCTCTTATTTCAATGGTATAGAGTGCCTGTAAAATCTTTTCACGTATTTGTCGACGGTACGTCTTCATAAAAGAGCAGTTAATTTATTGAGGATTGGAGTATCTCACTGATAACAATATCGGTCGCCGTTAAGTTTTCATAGAGAATGTGCGGATTGTGCTTTTTCAGTTCCTCCGATGAATAGGTACCTGTTGCTACAGCTATAGATTTTGCGTTCACTACCCTTGCACAGGCAATATCGTGTTCTGTGTCACCAATAATGATGATATTCTGTTCTGAAAATTTTTCCCCGGTGAGTTGGTATGCTTTATCAACAGCGACCTGGGGCAGTTCGTTGCGACTCGCTGCATCATCGGCGAAAGCACCGAATGAAAAGTAATGGTTTATATCGGGAAGGAGCAATTTATGCCGTCCTGATCCCTCGAAATTGCCGGTCAGGAGGCCAAGCATAAGTTCAGAACTTGCTGAAAGCTTGTCAAGGAGTTCGCGGATGCCTTCCATCAGGATGATGTCAGTATGTCTGGCGTGCATGCGGAACATCTCAATATAGGTTTTCTTGGCTTTGTCGAATTTTTCGGCTATCACTGCGTCACTCAATCCGGTATTCTGCAGTACTTCATAGATAATGACACTGTCCATTTTCCCTGCGAAATTGTGAGTGCCTGCACTTCCTTCAGTGCCGTAGACCTCACGCAACGCATCCATAAGGATGCGGCGATTGATACTGTTCACTGTCAGCAACGTTCCATCTATATCAAATAACACAAGTTTTTTCAGCATATCGCGATCCGGTACCTCTCAACCCTTTATTTTTTCAAGTCGTACAGGTATCAGTTTTGACACCCCTTCCTCTTCCATTGTGACACCATAAAGGGCCTGGCAGGAAGCCATGGTTTTTTTGTTGTGCGTAACAATAATGAATTGGGTGTTATTCTCAAATTTTTTCAGAAGTTTAATAAAACGGGTGACATTTGCATCGTCCAACGGGGCATCAACTTCGTCAAGGATACAGAAGGGACTCGGTTTAACCAGATATATGGCAAAGAGGAGAGAAAGGGCGGTCAGAGCCTTTTCTCCACCGCTGAGCTGCTCGATCGAGAGTGGTTTTTTCCCTTTCGGTTTGGCAACAATTTCAATATGTGCGTCCAATGGGTCTTCACTTTGATGAATGAGCAGATCCACTTCATCTTCTGCATCGAAGAGTTCCCGGAAAATAGTGATAAAGTTTTTTCTCACTGCACGGAAAGTTTCGTCAAATTTTCCAAGCGCGGTTTTGTTGATTTCATCAATGGTCGAACGAAGCTGTGCTTCTGCGCTGAGCAGATCCTCTTTTTGTTCAGTAAGAAAATCAAACCGCTCTTTTTCTCCTTCGTACTCGTCCAGTGCGAGCTCATTGACGGCACCAAATTGTTCGCGTTGCCGGGTTAAAATTTCAAGTTTCTGCTGTGCTGCTTTTCTGTCGAACGACTCTTCAATAACTGGAGGTGTCATCGATGCAAGGTCGCAGTTGTATTTAAGCTGAGCCTCTGTAAAGAGATGATCCAGGGAGTGTTCGAGTTGCATACGTTCGCTGTTGAGTGTAGAGAGCAGTTGCTGTCCAACCTCGTGTTTTCGACGGAGATCCCTCAGCGTCGCCTGTGTTTCATGATGCCTGGCCTGATGTTCGCGATATGCCGATTCAAGGTCATTAACTGCTTTCTGTTTCTCGGCAGCAACAATAAGCAGTGCATCAAGTTCTTCTTTTATTTTTTTTGACGTTTCGTAGCTGATCTGTTTTTTCTTTTCAGCAGTATCAATGTCGGTGTTCAGTTTCTGGATCTCTTCCGAGAGTGAATGCCTGTTTTCTGTACAGGCGGTAATGTTGATCCGGAGTTTTTCAAGTTCAAGAAGCGAATCCTTATAGCGGCTCTGGCTGGCTTGAACTTCCAGGCCGAACTGGTGATGGCGTGCCTCAAGGGTAATCAGGTTTTCCTGCATCTGCCGGATTTTATCTCCAAGAAGTGCGCTTTTTGAAATGCCAATGCTGATTGCGGGAAGAAGTTCGTTCAGTTCATTTTCACAGGCATTTTTTTGTTGCAGAATAGCAGCAATCTCCTTTCCTGTCTGCACTTCGTCCAGTTTTCTTTCGCTCTGTTCGGCCTCGAATCGAGCCAACCTCTTTTCAAATCCACCAAGTTCCGTCGTCAACAGCTCAATCTTCTTCTGTTGTTCAGCAACTTTAATGGACTCAAGTTTATTACGTAACTGCAGAAGGATCTCCTCCTCCTCTTTGATTGTTTTCTCAAGGTTTGCAAGCTCTTTCTGCAACTTGTTGCGTTCAGCTTTTTTCCCTAACCTCAGGCCCTCATTGTTTTTGGAGCTTCCGCCAAAGAGAATGCCTTTACCGGAGAATGTTTCTCCACTCAGGGTTACAAATGAGCAGTCGCGGTTGACGAGGGCCAGGGTTTCGGCTGTTCTGAGATCCGGTACGATATAACTTTTGTTGAGCATCAAAAGAAGCGCATCATGAAGTTCCTGTGGGTAGGCAAGTACCTCAAGAGTTTTTATGGCACCGTTGATCACCGGATAGTCTTTGTCACTCTGTCCGGCGACAAGATCGAGTACAAGAAAATTAACCTTTCCCTTGTTTGAACTTGTAAGATTTGCGATTCCCTCTTTAGCCTCAGTGAGCGACCGGCACACATAGTAGCTCATGCTCTCGCCAAGCGCAGCATTGACGGCTTTTTTGTATGAACTCTCAAGCGATAGAAGGTCAGTCATGCAGCCGAGTCCATGTTTTCCGTTTTTCTGCTTTTCAAGAAATCCTATTCCTTCCGGCATTCCTTCAAAATTGTCAAGAACTGCATCAGCCAGTAAAATCTGGTTATGGAGTTTATCCCGACTGGACCTCTGCAACAGGAGAGATTCTTTTTTTGCCTCGATCTCGGTTGAAACGGCTTCCTGCTGCTCTCTTAACACTCTCTCCCTGCTTTTTGCTTCGGCGATTTTTGCGGTTTTGATGGTGATCTCTTTTGATAACTGCTCTTCATCCGATCGGGATGCGTTCAGCTTTTCAAGAATTGCCAGTTTCTTGATTTCAAGCCGTTCACAAGTTGTCCGCAGGTACTCTTTTTTCGATTCAAGCGTGCGTTTCGTTAATGCGAGCTGGTTCGAAGCGCTTTGTTCTTCAGCGCTTAACTTGCGCTCCAGAGAAAGTGCAGTTCTCTCTGCCTTCAGTGTCGTATTGAGCTGTTCGTGTTCAGAAACCAGGTTTTGAAATGCAGAGTGCAGTGCAGTGCACGCCTCTTCACAAGGTGCTTTGCGCTGTGTCAGTTCGCTATGGAGGAGCTCCTGCTCACGGATTTTCAGCTCCTTTTCACTGATGATTATTTTGAAGCGTTCAGTTTCCGTTACAAGGTTTTTCTGATGCTCTTCATATTGCAAAAGCTGCTTTTCAAGAGCATGAATATGCTGATTGCTTTCGTTCAGCTTTTTCTGTATTTCGGATAGTTTCGTTTCTTCCTGAAGCAGCAGCAGTTCAGTAGTTTGGGCGGTGCTGTCTTCAGAGGCAATCTTTGCAGCACATGCATGGTTCACCAGTTCCTCTTCGCGGATACGTTGCTGCATCGGTTCAAGCTTTTCATGGAACTCCTCCATGGCAAGCCAGGAGAGGGAAAGATCGATACCTTGAATTTCTTTTTTCAGCTCCCTGAGCTTTTCGGCTTTTCTGACCTGCAGTTTGAGGCTTTTCACCTTTTTTTCAACTTCGGCCAAAACATCATCAACACGGGAAAGGTCTCTTGAAGCACTTTCAAGCAGCTTGAACGTTTGTTTCCGTCTTTGTTTATAGCGGGTTATTCCTGCAGCTTCCTCAAAAAGTTTCAGGCGTTCTTCACTTTTGTTGCTGATAATCTCTTCAATCATCTTAAGCTCAATGACCGAATAGGCATCGCTTCCCATACCTGTATCGGTAAAAAGGTCGAGAATATCCTTTAATCGGCAGCTTACCTGGTTTAAAAGAAACTCGCTCTCCCCGCTGCGGTACAGGCGTCGGGTGACGGTAACTTCGGTATATTCTACAGGCAGGATGTTTCGTGTATTCTCAATAGTCAGAGAGACTTCGGTAAGACTGAGGGGCTTGAGGTTTTTTGAGCCGTTGAATATAATGTTTTCCATTTTCGCTGACCGCAGCAACGAAGACTTCTGCTCGCCCAATACCCAGCGCATGGCATCGACAACATTCGTCTTGCCACATCCATTAGGTCCAACGATTGCTGTAAGACCCTTGTCAAATTTTATCCTGACTTTATGCGCAAAGCTTTTAAAGCCAAAAAGCTCAATTTTCGAAAGATACATAGCGAATAAAATATTAGTTGGCAGTAGGCAGTTGGCTAAGTGCCGAGTGCTGAGGGCCGAGTGCTCCCCCCCCAATCTGTCATCCCGACCAAAGGGAGGGATCTATTAAAACCTCAAATATAGTTCTTCAGAACTCCGCCCTCAGTCCCGTACGGGCGACCCTTGTGGTCGCCCTCTTCCCTCGACCCTCAGCACTCATCCCTCGGCACTTTCTTTCCCCTCATCACTACCCTCAAGCTCTGCCATGCTGCTTCAACATCGTGAACCCTGAGAATATTAGCTCCGTTCATCAACGCAATAGTTCCTGCAGCAATCGATGCAGGAAGTCTTTCGCCGGGTGGCGGGGTTTCATGCCCCGGACGAGTGATGGCATCGCCGAGAAACGATTTTCTGGATAAACCGGCCAGAATCGGTCTGCCGAGCGTGAGAAGTGAGTTGAGATGGTTGAGCAAACGGAAATTTTCGGCCACGCTTTTGCCAAATCCGAAACCGGGATCGATAATAATATCATCGATTGAATGCTTTTCAGCCGTCACAATTGATTGTTGAAGAGAGTGGCAGACACTTGCGATAATATCTTCTTCCCCTGAGTCTATTCCGGTACTCCACTCCATTGAATCCGGTTTTACCGGAGTGTGCATTAAAATCACAGCGGCCCGATACTTGCGGCAGATGGCAGGGAGATTGTTGTCGAAGGTGAACCCTGAAATATCATTGACGATATGAGCTCCTGCCTGTAACGCTTTTTCTGCCACTGCAGCCTTGTAAGTGTCGATAGAAATCAGGACATCTGTTTTTTTGTGTAAAAGCGTAATAAGCGGCATGGTGCGCTCAATCTCTTCAACCTCTGAAATCAGCTTTGCACCTGGTCGGGATGATTCTCCGCCAATATCGATAATTGAAGCTCCAGCCCTGATCATAGCAAGTGCATGGTCGAACGCGTGGTCCAGATCGACTTCACATACCTTTTTTTGAAACGTTCCTCCGTCATAAAAGGAATCGGGAGTTGTATTCACAATGCCCATGATGACCGGACCTTTAGAGAGATCGAGTATACGGCCAGAGCAGTTGAGCCTGAACCGCCCATCCTTGATTATATCGCCACTCATCAACTCGCGTTTCATGTTATGTCAAATGGTACTGGAGTAAATGTCAGAAAAAATATCACAATAGCTATCCATCCGAACACTTTTCTTGGCGTTGTCAAGGGTTGGTCATTCCATGTCGGAGGATGTCTTAAACCAATGACCCTTGAAAGAATTAACGCCCAGAGCAGCCAGCCTGGCCATGACCAATGCAGAACTAGAGGAGGAATTAACCGCACGGCATCCGGTTTGACAAGGCTAAGCAGCAGTTCTACAAAAGATGGAAAACCTAGAAGCACTATAAATATCAGAAACGATCTGGCAGCTTTTTCATGACCTTTCCGGCCAAACATGGCGTAGGTGATATGCCCTCCATCAAGCTGACCTACAGGAAGCAGATTAAATGCCGTGACGAGTGAGCCCAGCCAGCCGGTGAAGAGAAACGGATAGTGGTACATCTCAGTCATTGGCGGGAGGTTTTTCGGAGCTATAAAGTATTCCAGAGCTATCCACAGAAGATTTTTCCCCAGGGTTAGAGTGCCTTTAGGTACCGGGGTTTGCATGCCAGGTTGTGTCAGGTATTCAGGATGAATGGTGTAGATAAAATTTGCCGGAGGAAGATTCAAAAACCCATAGACGAGAAGTCCTGAGCAAACGGCAAAACCGCTTAACGGGCCTGCAATACCGATATCGAACAGAGCTTTTGTGCCCGGTATTTTCTCTTTGATTTTGATTACCGCTCCCATAGTGCCAAGGCTGAGGAGAAACGGCAGGGGAGGAACGGGAATGTAATACGGGAGTGTTGCGCGAACCCGGTGGTGCAGTGTTGCAAAAAAATGCCCGAATTCGTGAACGCTTAAAAAGAGAAGCAGGCAGAAAGAGTACGTGATGCCTGAAGTAAGAGTCGCCTTCCCGCCCCAGAAAGCTCCAGCCCACAGTGTTGAAAGTACCGTTAAAAGAAAAAGTGACAGATGAAGAGGGTAGTTGTGTAAAGCAGGCGTGGTTCGTGCACGAAAAAAGGGAAAACTCATGAAATCAATGCTGAAAACAGTTGCAAGGTAGGGGATGCTTTTGTCAGGAATACTATAAGCTACCCAGCTGGATGCCAGGTAGTTTATAGCGTGGTACTACTCTTTTTTCTTGCTCTTTTTTTCGCCGAATGTTGCAACCAGGCCATCAACAAGTTGCTTTTTTTCATCAGCATTCAACTTTGCTTCCGGATGTGCAGGGAGATAAATAAAGAGGGGCATTTTGCCTTTTCTAACCTCAGCAGCAGCTTTATCACCCTCATTTTTCCCAGATCGTCCCCATTCAGACGTGTTGAAAACACTACGTCCAAAAGAGACGTCAAGCTGGGTCAGCCAAGATACCGGAGCATAAGAGCTGTACCAGGGCCACACAGTTTCGTTGGAATGGCAATCCTTGCAGGCACGGTTATAAAGCTCATGCGTTTTCGGAGAATCCCATTTAGGTTCACCTGTTACAGGAGGGTTCTTGTGGTCCCGGCCATAAGGCACAAACTGTATAGCCGCAAGAACAATGACAACGCCAACTAATAGCTTGACAACCTTCATACGTACCAGCTCCGTTTATTTTTTTGTAAAATTATTACACCAATATAACCGAATTTCCCAAATCCACCTCTTTCCTTCAGCCAGCAGTTGGTAGTGCTGAGGGCCGAGTGCTGAGTACTGAGTGAAAACGGTTGAGTGAGCAGTCTGCATTAGTCATCCCGACCAACGGGAGGGATCTATACAACCTCAAACGTCTTCCCTAAGCCCTCCGTACTATTTTCCTTTCTTGTTTTTCCTCAGCACCCAGCACCCAGCACTCAGCACTCAGAACTCGGCCCTCAGCACTAATTGACACAACTTAAAATCTTACAGTAAGCACACTGAATGGCCACAAACACTCCACCCTATGCTCTCTTCTCCCCGTAGCAATCTCCGAAATAATATCCAGTTCAAGTTCAGAATAGAATTTTCGCGCAGAAGTCAAACCGTCAAGGGTAAAAGACCCTATGCCCTGCAGGCTGGCAATAAGAGGAACTCCGCCGGTAAGCAGCATGCTGCGGTATCCGTCGATTCCGACAAACGCAGTCGTAGCATACCGTGCCGACTGGGCTATAATTACCGCCAACTGCCCCGGAGTAAAATGGTGTAAACTTTGTGCCATAACCACAATATCAAATTCACTCATCTCCAACTCGGTCATAGCAAACGCATTGAGCAACCGGAAGCTGACAGCAAGTTTTTTTTTCGCAGCTATTCCATTTCCCTCTTCAATAAAAGCAGGCACAATATCCGAAGCGGTAATGCGCACATCGAGATTTTTCTGCTCTGCCGTCTCAGCGAGTGCGAAAGCAAGACCTCCGGCACCGCTTGCCAGTTCAAGTACCCTTACTTCCCTTTTGGTGCGCTCCGCAACCTCGGTGATTAATGGCAGAAGAGTGTCGATATATCTGGGGTAGAGTTGCATCATCACGTTTTGCCGATCCAAAGCCTGCACCATGTCAAGTTTTTCGTTTTCGGGCAGGTTCGGCTTGTCCATCAGTTCCTGATCCGAGGTGCGTATTGCAGTGTCAAGAAGCTCAAGCAGAAAAAAAACTCCGCCAAGCTCTTGAGAAACAGCGAAACGTTCATCAAGAAAACGAGCTACAGCTTCGTCAGCTTTCAGATTCAGCTCATCCATATTCAGGAATCCAGAGGAAAAATTCCCCGAAGAACGCAGATTACCCAAGGCTTTAAAACCGGCGGTTTTCAGCTGCAGCATAGTATTTATGATCAGGTTTTATAACGGGTTCCTCCATATTTCCAACTTCTCAATCAATATACTCAGCCTGAGGGTTTTTGATTAAAACAATGTATCAATTCTGTATTCTCCTACTTAGTTCCATGTGAAAACGTCTGTAATGCGTATATTTAAGAAAAATTGTTACTGGCAAATTAGGTTCAAGATCAAGGTTTTATGGCATATTTTAACCACCTCTGCCTCGTTGAAGCCCCACAGACCATTATTATACCTTTTCCCCGGTTTATCACCGACTGCATCGGTGTCTGTTACCTCGCCGCTGCAGTTGAGCATGATGTCGAAAGTCTGGTTATGCCTGACAGCTTCTATAATGATGGAGTATTCGATAGTCTGCGCTCTCTCTTGAAAAAAAGTCCTATAGACCTGGTTGCCATCTCCTCAATGACCGGAGCCTTCAACCAGGCGGAACGACTTGCCCGAATTGCCAAGGATGCCGGTAAATTCGTTGTCATGGGCGGTTTCCATCCAACCGCACTGCCAGAAGAAGTCCTCAAGCTTTCCTGTGTTGATGTTGTTGTCATTGGCGAGGGCGAAGAGACCTTCAGGGAGCTGGTGCTCAAAGGCCCCTCTCGTGATGTCAAAGGGCTTGCCTACCGTGAAGGAGGGGGCATTGTCTACACTGGTCAGAGGGAGACTATTGCCAACATAGACTCTATTCGTTTCCCGATGCGCTCTCTTCGTCCAGACCGATATGGGGAAAAAGGCAATGCCTACTCTATTGATACTATCTACACCTCAAGGGGTTGCCCTTGGTCGTGTTCCTTCTGCGCCAATGACCAGATGCATAAAGGCTGGAGAGGCAGAAGTGCCGAAAATGTAGTTGAAGAGATAGCCCTGTTGCATGATCCCAACAATAAAAAGCTCATTAAAATCTGGGACGCAAACTTCCTTACCAACATCGGCAGGGCGGAAAAAATCTGCGACATGATGATCGAAAGGGGATTGACCAATTTCCGCATCATGACGGAATCCAGAGCAAAAGACCTTGTCCGGGCCGAACGCATTCTCGACAAGCTTCGCCGGATAGGACTAAGCAAAGTAGGTCTCGGTATCGAAAGCCCGAACGAAGCCACCCTTGCCCTGATGAACAAAAAAAACAGCCTTGGTGACGTAGCCCGTGCCATAGAGCTTTGCAGCAAAAACAGTATCGGTGCCGAAGGGTATTTCATCATTGGACACTACACCGAAAATATCCAGGATACCCTCGCCTACCCGGAGTTTGCAAAATCGCTTGGTCTCCGGCAGGCTCTTTTTATGATCATGACTCCCTATCCAGGCACTGGGATCTTCCATGAGTATAAAAACGAAGGGAAAATCCGTTCATTTGACTGGGATCTCTACAACAACTACTGCCCGGTCATTGAAACCCGCAGCATGGACAGAGAGACCCTAATCGCCATGCTGGCATACTGCAATGTTGCCTTCAATCGCTACAAGTCAGCAATGAAGCGCAACAGCACCAGTGCAGTGCTCATCAGCTTCCTGATCGACCTTTTTCAACTCAGCTGGCTCATGAGGGTCAACAAGAACCTTACAAACAAACAGATCAGCGATCTTGTGTTCAATGCTCTTATTAGGTTTCTTGACCACGAACATGGGGTTGTAGAACAACCAGCCACAGCTAAATGCAAAACCCTGCAACAGCCCATTGCTCTCCGGATAGTGCACTCATCAGGTAAAAGCATTGATTATTCTCTTTCAGAGCGCTCAGGTAATAGGGTGCTCACGATGGCGGTGCAGCAAAATAATCGGCCTTTTACAGGCCCCCGGATTCAGCTTGACGAACTTATAGAGTGTGCCTGCGGAGTCTCTATGGACAAACTCATGAGCGTGCTCTATAGAAACGAGTGGATACACAACAACCCCGGACGAATGACAGGATTACTCTTATCCATTTTAACGGATCGCGAAGTTGTAGGTTTTGCTGCAAAACTCATCAAACTCTATCTAGGTTCATATCGTAAATAAAGCGAACGCAACCAACTCTCGACAATGAGTTCTATCGATGGACAGCCAATTTCCGCTATCTCGATAATTATTTAAAATGTTGTCAAATTTCATGGCTAAGCTTAGTTTTTCACTAAAAAAAATCATAAACTAAACGCCAAAGTTTTTTGATTTCTATATAAGTAACAGATCTTATTTTAGAATCTAATGTTAAGAATGCCCCCCCCCTTGCATGCTTAATGTAATAGATAGCTCTTATTAGTGCTTTATTTATTGTTAGTTACCCTATGTGTTAATATAGATGTCGCCTCTAACAAGGAGGTGAATTATGGGATATTCAAGAGCAGTGATGGTAGGCGTGTTAAAAAAAGTCTTGCCGCCTGAGGCGCGAAGTATTGTTGAAGTCAGCAGAGAAACCGGT
>CAIXMD010000430.1 GCA_903920415.1 uncultured Desulfomonile sp. | reverse complement strand
CGCCATTCCTTCAGAACCAGACCAACTCCCCATTCATACACTGCCCGACTTGGGGCTGAGCGGAAAAGGTTGTGAATACCTATGATTTCCCCGTCTGAGGACCTCCCAACAATGCTGTAATAGTCTCCTTGCTCATTGGCTCTGATGAGTTTGACCGGATCATAGAATATTTTGATGGGATAATCCTCGCCGTGTACAGACCGGAAGAGACGTGCGACGCCCTCAGCATCTTCAGAGCGAAAAAGACCTACCTCAAAAGATCTCTTGATTACGTTGAGTGGGGCCTGAATACGGGTTTCCATGATTCTTTATTCGTACCTCCCAATGACAATTTATTGTAGATTGAACATCAAAACAACCTTGGGTCGGGGGGGCATGCACTGGTCTAAAATTACTGAAGCTTATCAAGTCTAATCCATCTCCATCTCTGGGAAGTCTGTTTCCACCAGGTTTTACGGGTCCAGACATTCAACTCTCATGGAAATAACACCGGCGCCAAAGGAGATACCAAAAAGGTTAGTGAAGTTTTTGGTTTAGTCACAGAGATTTGGAATTATGCCATTGATGACATATTTTCTAAGTTCATCAGTCCTTCAGGTAAAAAGGGATTGCGATGGGACCATAACCTCCCTACCCCCTGCTTTTTACAAAAATACCCGGTTTCTGTCCATAGAATGTGAAAAATAACAGAGATCATCCACCCGCCGTTTCGCATCGTCTACCGGTTCGACGACAACCGGGAGCGAGTGGTGCGGGTCTGGCGTAGTGAGCGCCTGCTTGAGCTGCCATAGGACGTTAGGTTGTCGTAATAACTGCAATATTTCAAGACTCCATTCGTGCTACAGGGTGTAAGCGAAATCATTGTAGGCCATTAATGTGAGAATGGTCGATACCCTGACACGTTTGTTTAACACCTTTGGTAGTATTTTTATGATAAACTTTGAACGCTCTAAATTTGGTGAAATAAGCAACGTACAAAGCCGAAGGGCGAAGAGAAGACGGTATCTCAACTTCACTGGATCAATCTCGTTGGAACGTCGCCAGAAGTCAATATCCCAGTAATATTGTAGCCTTGCCATTATGGCAGTAAATGAGTACACTGCCCTGACAATCCTCCTGTACTCGTTGAATAATTCTTCAGGAGACATCTTTGAAGGAGAGAAGACAACATGTCTTGAGTCATATTTACTCCAATCCTTATGGATGATCCGTCCCTCTTCTTCAAGCCGTTTGAATAGCTCGGTTCCGGGAAACGGAGTAAGGACATTAATTAACGGCATGAGCAGCTTGGATTCTTGGATAAAATCTATTAATTCATCAAATGCCTCTTTAGAATCAAAATCGTAGCCCACTATGAATGAGCCGTGAACTAACATCTCATGTGACTGTATCTTTTTGACTGCTTCAAGATAGTTATATCGTTGATTAATTCTCTTATGCATCCTGGCAAGATTCTGCTTCGATATGGTTTCTAAGCCGATAAAGATGGCTCCGCACCCACTCTCCCTCATTAAGGAGAGGAGTTCATCCTCCTGTGAAATGTTGATTGACGCCTGACACATCCAGTTAATCTTGTACGGAGATAGTGCCAAAAATAGTTCCCGTGCGAATCGCTTATTTGCAATAATGTTGTCATCGACAAAGAATATAGATTTGTGCTGCTTATATTTAGCACGGGAGGCATTAATATCCTGAACCTCCTTGATGACCTGATCAATAGTTTTATTCCTAATCGTCTGCCCGTCGAAAGCGTACACGGAGCAGAATTCACAATTGAATGGGCAACCTTTTGTTGTTTGAACAATATCTATAAAATATTTGTTTTTTGAAAGGGATCTCCTGATAGGAACTGGAGAGGCTGTTAAGTCGGCGAGCCCATTAGCTTTGTAGAGCCTTTTCAAACAACCGGCTTCGGCATCCCGTAAGATCGTAGGCCAAATTCCTTCAGCCTCACCAATTACCACGCTATCACAATATTGGATAGCCTCTTCGGGACACATTGATGGATGTATGCCCCCTAAAACAGTCTTGACTCCTCTTTTCCGGTACGTTTCAGATATCTCATAAGCTCTATTGGCAAACATAGTCCTGACGCTGATGCCTGCGAGATCAGCTTTCCAAGTATAATCAATATCTTCGATGTTTTCATCGAATATCCTGATCTCATGTTGTGGAGGCGTCAATGATGCTAATGTAGGAATAGCAAGAAGATATGAAATATATCTTTTGGAGAGTAAAAACGTCGAGACAAACTTACTATCATAGAAGCTCTTTCCACTATCTGGGTTATTCATGGGAACAATTAAAGCTACTTTCATCTTAATCTTGAACCTTTCTCGCCGGTTATAGAATTAAGGGGTTGATCACGTAAGTTCTACCTGTATAGGTATGGTCCACCGCTTGCTTAACGTCAATAAATTTGTGCACTGACGACCATTACACTTGGGCGTTTCGATGCTCATTCCCTGCCTGGATACGGTACCTGGGACTTTGACTCCACCTCTGGAATTTCTTACAGTGGTTTTTAGCTGAAAGCATTCTGCCAATTCAGTTTCTCTCCTCCTCCTTATGTCCTCTCCAGTTTATTTTTGCCTTGACAAAACAGAAAAATCGGTAATAGTGGTATTACCGAAAATGACGATATAAGCGTTCCGGTTATGTTTGAGGGGGTAGACCTATGGAAGCCTTAACCGTTTATCAGGCAAGCCAATACTGCGGCGTGTCACCCAAAACCATTGCCAATTGGATCGATGAAGGGCATCTCACCGCATTCAGAACCGTGGGAGGTCACCGTAGGGTAAGGAAACAGGATCTGGACGCTTTTCTTCGGAACAAAGGGATGCCAATCCAGACTGAGATTGACGAAAGCGAACGAAAGAAGATCCTCGTAATCGACGATGATAAGTTGATTGTCGAGACTATCGTTACTGCCCTGGAAGAGGAACCCCACAACTACGAAATTCTCTCAGCCTCAGACGGTTTCGAGGCAGGGATTCAAGTCAGCCATTTCAAGCCTCACCTCGTGATACTAGACATCATGATGCCCGACATAGACGGATTTGAGGTTTGCAAAAAGCTCAAGCGGGATCCTGCCACAAGCCATGTCAAGATTCTCGTGCTCTCCGCCTACATGGACGAGGAGAATCATGAACGGATGAAGCAGCAGGGGGCTGACGTCTGTTTCTCAAAGCCGCTGCCTTTGGAGAAGCTGAAGAAGGAAGTGGCAAACCTTCTCGGAATCGGCTGAAAAACGACTACCGAACTGAAAGGGAGCCGAGTCATGGACCTCAAGGAATCATTAGAGAAAAAAAAATTCGTTGTCACTTCTGAGATCTATCTTCCCCATGGACAGTCGCCTGAGGAATACCTCAACGTCCTCTATAATCTCTGGGGGCGGATTGATGGAGTTCGTTACCATCCTTTTTCTACGGATGTGGCTGTAAGTGACTCTCTGGCCCTCTGCCGCCTTCTCCGGGAGAAGAAATTCGATCCTGTTTTCCAGGTGATGACACGGGATCGCAATCGTCTTGAGATACAGGACGCTCTGATCCATGCTTCTTCGGCAGGAGTGGAAAACCTTCTCGTGTTTTCAGAGGATTACCGGGTCACCGGAGATTCTCTCCAGGAGATGATGTTTTTTCAAGTAGACATGGGAAAGTTCTTTTCAGTGATTGAAAATCTTCAAAGAGGTTCAGACGTTCATGGGAAGGACATTGATTCTGAAAAGGCTTTCTTCATAGGATCAGGTGTGGACGCGAGTCAAGGCGGCAAGGCTCCGGACTTGGAGATTCGGGAGATGGAGCAGTTAGTGGAACGAGGCACGAAATATTTTCTTACCACGCCTGTGTTCGATATTGACCAGTTCGAAGCATTCGTGAAGAAAGTTTCTCCGCTGGGAGTTCCCGTGATTGCTGAAATCATGATGCTTCAATCCGGGATGCAAGCCCGCATGCTGAAACGGTATGGCGGTCTCAACATTCCTGATCGTCTCATAGAAAGAATTGAGAGGGCTCCTGTGAAGTTCGACGAGTCCGCCAAGATCATGCTTGAGATGATCAATGCAATCAAAGGCATCTGCGCCGGGGTTCACATTATTCCACTAGGCTGGGAAGGGAAGATAGGCAAAATCCTGCATGAAATCAGGCGTTGGCGATGAGGAATCGAATCCTGACTGTGATGCGTGGTTACTTACTGGGGATCCGCCTCTGTGAATGGACTGCTGTTCCAGCAGGTTCGCTACGAATCTAGGCGGACAAATTTCCGAATCCGATTAATAGGATCCTTTCAGACGGAGGTCCACATTGGAGACCGTTACCATTTCGCTTAACGGTCGGGAAGTTGCGGGGCCATCGGGCACCACGATCTTGGACCTAGCAAGGCAGGTTGGGGTAGAGATACCGACTCTATGCCATCACCCCCTTTTGAAAAGTGTCGGTGCATGCCGTGTATGCCTCGTGGAGGACGTTAAAACAGGCAGACTCCTTGCTTCCTGTGTCACTCCTATCTCCAATGGATTGGAGATCCTGACTGATTCCCCAGTCGCTGTAGCGGCAAGACGGGGTGTCCTGGAACTTATTCTTTCAGATCATCCGTCGGCTTGCGTTATCTGCAGCAAGGGAAATCGGTGCGTCCTACGCTTGCAGGCCAAAAACCACGGCATCTGTGACCCGGAACTGGACCCCATCAGGCGTTGGATGCCCATTCAGGAGGTGAACCCTTTCATAGTTCGGGACCTTACCAAGTGTGTCCTTTGCGGTCGCTGCATACGCGTGTGTAAAGACTTCGAGGCTGTCGGAGCAATCGAGTATATGGATCGCGGCTACAACAGTCATCCGGGTACGGCAACTCGAACTCCCCTGGAAGGATCAGAATGCAATTTCTGCGGCTCCTGTGTCGCTATCTGCCCAACTGATGCCCTTTCAGAAAGAGAAAAGCTCTCGATAAGTTCAGGTAACGACTATGCCGCGGGGATTTGCTCCTATTGCGGCACCGGCTGCTGTCTGGAGTACGAACTTGCGGATGGAGTGGTGGCCGGAGCAAGAGGGATTTTAGACAGCCCGGTTAACAGCCTGTCTCTTTGTGTTCGAGGACATTATGGACAGGATGCTCTTTCCTCTTCTGAGAGGCTCACCGATCCACTTATCCGCACCCAGGACGGGGCATTGGCACAATCCTCTTGGGACGAGGCTCTGGGAGCAGTTGCCGGTCGTTTGAAGAAGATCATGGGAGGATACGGACCCTCGAGCATAGGAATAATTGTTGGGACCCAGTGCTCCAACGAGGAATTGTACCTCGCGGGTCGGTTTGCCCGTTCGAGCGTAGGGACCCCCCATGTAGATTCCACGGCAAGGTTTTCTTCTGGAGTCGTCGTGGAAGCACTTACAGCCTCCTTCGGGAGGATCCGGACGTGTTGTTCTCTGGAACACATCCTGGAAGCCCAGACCATCTTTATGATAGGGGCCAGGCCTGATTACAGCCACCCGGTTTTGGCCCGCAACGTCCGGCAGGCAGTTCGTAACAAAGGTGCGGCCCTCGTTCAACTCGATCCCCTTGTGACCAGTCTCAGTCCTTTCGATCGGATCCATATCAGAGACGACTACGAGAAGTTGCCGCATCTGTTGGTCCAACTCATGAAGGAACTCATCGCCGGCGGCCTACATGACAAAGACTTTCTTCTACGCACTGCAATCGATCCCGAGGAATTAGCCTCCCGTCTTGGTTCCCTACCCGAAGGTCAGTTTTCAAGAAAAGAGATCAAAGAGGCCGCGCTGCTCGTAAGCGCAGGGAGAAAGGTAGTCTTTCTTATCGGCCCCACGGCAGCCAGGGCTGCCGATGGCTATCTCTTGATGCGGCTGGTAGCAAACCTCGCCCTTCTCTGCGGTCAGCCTCACAGCGTTTTCTTCATGTTCGAAGGGTGCAATGAACTCGGTGCATGGGAGATGGGCTGTGCATCGGATCGGCTTCCAGGCAATCTTCCTTTCGAGGATCCTAACACCAGGGTAGCTCTCGGAAAGATTTGGGAAACAGACATAGTATCCCAGCGTGGGCTCGATTGCATGGGCATGATCCGGGGTGCGGAAGCAGGGGATCTGAGAGCACTGTTGTTCCTCGGAGTTGATCCGCTTACGGTTTTCCCCGACACTGAGAGAACACGAAAGGCGCTTGACGGGTTGGATTTGATCGTGCGCTCCGGGCTGTTTCCCGCTCAAACACTAGAATTGGCTGAATTCGTCTTTCCTTCGGCTGCGATCACGGAGGCCGACGGGACTTATCTCAGTACCGAGGGTCGTGTTCAACGAGTCGCCAAGATCACGGCCCCCCCGGGAAACGCACGCCCCAACGCTCGGTTCATCATCGATCTTTCGGGAAGGTTAAGCCATCCCATGGGCTTTGTGACAGCGAGGGACATATTCGAGGAGATACGAACCGTGTGTCCGTCGTGGCAAGCATTGACATGGGCCGATGTGGGAAGGCGGGGCGGTGTGCTGCTACCCAATGATGACGAGATTTACGTGTCTCGTGAATCGGAGATCATGCAATCCCTGTCGGATTGTTCCGTGTTTTCGGATTCCTTCCCAGCTCCTCTTCAGGCCCCACCTGACCGTCCCTGGAAGGTGTTTCCCGAGGAAAGAACGGTTCATCCGGGTGATGGTGTGGTTTCCACCCGATCAAATGCGCTGGCCCGATTTAGCAGGAAGGACACAGTACGGATGAATCCGGCGGATGCTGCGATAATTAATGCCGAAGACGGGGCTTGGGTGCTGGTACGTTCCGAAGTAGGAGAGATCACGGTGCGACTCGTATTGGATCCTGATGTTCCTTCTTCAGGAATCGTTATTCCTGCCGGCGGCCCCAGGTACATCCTCCAGAAGCTTCTTTCTTGGCCCGAAGAAGGGACTCCCTCTGGATGGAGCCGAACTTTTGTTTCTGTTGCGCCGGTGGAGGGGTAATGGAACAAGGTTTCGATATGGGACGGCTGAAAAGAATTCTCGAGGGTATAAAGCCGGCTCGAGAAAACCTGATCCCCGTGCTCCAGACGGTTCAGGAAGAGTTCGGGTACATTCCTCCCGAGAGCATCAGACCAGTGGCAGATTACATGGGAGTTTTCCCTTCAGAAATCTCGGGCATAATCACGTTCTATGCCCAGTTCTGCACGACGCCTCGGGGCCGCAATGTCATACGTGTGTGCCGTGGAACTGCATGCCATGTACGCGGAGGGAGGACCGTCCTCAAT
>CAIXMD010000429.1 GCA_903920415.1 uncultured Desulfomonile sp. | reverse complement strand
GTTCACACTGCTATGGACACTCTCGCGCGGATTTTGACGGAGGGTTTGATACGCGGGAATAAAAGACTTACACGAGGAAGCGCGCCGGTAGTCTGTTTCAGCGAGTGTTCCCCAAGCCGGATTGAACGGCTTATCACTTGGCGGAAGGGTCTTATTCGATGGTCTTTCGAACCGTACGCAGTAGCCGTCCGACGGGATGCGCTATTGAAACTGGGCGCTGTGAAGGTGACCTACGGGGGAGAAGAAGTATACAAGAGCCTCCCGGAGGACCAAAAAAACTTTTTTCAGATTGAAAAAACCTCCGACATGGAGTGGTCCTCCGAGAGAGAGTGGAGGATTCCGGGCGATCTTGATCTTGGGGCTATTTCCCCTCAAGACATTGTGATAATTGTGGCTGACGAGGAAGAGGTTGCAGTGATGCAGTCCCTGGTCGCAAATCGAGTCGAAAGCCTGGAAAGCTTCGCAAGATATTTTTTGCCTGATCATAGCCTCAAACGATAAGATACTGTTTCAAAGATCGGTGGTATAGGCGGTTCATGTATTATCATGCAGACATATTTGAGGCCGTGACGGCCTTCTTGTTAGGGGCGGTAGTCGGGAGTTTTCTCAACGTAGTGATCATTCGTCTTCCGGAAGGACGATCCATAGTGCATCCCCCCTCGACATGTCCAGATTGCAGTCACACCATCAATTACTACGACAATATTCCCATTCTCAGCTTTTTTATTCTGCGAGGGAGGTGTCGCGAATGCGGCGGTCGCATTTCGCTCCGGTATCCGGTGATAGAATTTATAAGCGGCTTCCTGTGCATGGCCCTCTATCTCAAGTTCGGCCCAACCATGGCCTTTGTCGTGCTCCTCTTGTTTTGTTCCGCCATGGAGGCGATTTTCTGGATAGACCTCGATCACATGATCATTCCGGATGTCATTTCTCTGAACGGTATTGCAGTCGGAATTTTAGCCGCGCTGGCTGGTCTGATTCCGGATTTGAATTGGAAACTTTCACTTGGAGGAGTTGTTTTCGGAGGAGCTATCCTGTATGTCCCGGCTCTCTTGTATGAGAAAATCAGGGGCCTTGAAGGACTGGGCGGGGGGGACATAAAGCTTCTGGCAATGATAGGAGCCTTTACCGGACCCTACGGAGTGGTCTTTGTCCTGTTTTTTTCATCGCTGACAGGATCAATAGCCGCTCTAGCCGGTATGTTGATCAGGGGTACGGGTTCCACGACTCCCATTCCCTTTGGGCCATTTTTGAGTTCGGCAGCTATTTTTTACATCTTCGTCGGCAAAGAGATAATTCATAGGGTCTATGGCATGTCCAATTTTTTCTAAATATTGAATGGGGATTTTGATCCCTAAGATTCACTGAATTTTATTTATTGTCTAACAGTTTTCTAACATGAGAGCTTCACCCTGAGTATTGGATGTCAAAACATTCAGACGTATGAAAAGGAATATTTTCAGGAGGTGAATAGTGATAAGGAGTACCTCGTTTATCGCTGTTTCGCTGGTGCTATTGGTCGTTGCCACAGCGCTTGCCGTCGAAGTGGATCCTCAACTTCCCTCGTACTCTGCTGTAAGCGGCGTATCGGGCAACTTGAAGTCCGTCGGGTCTGATACTCTGAACAATCTCATGACCCTCTGGAGCGAGGGGTTCAGGACAAAATATCCGGGTGTGAAAATAGCCGTAGAAGGCAAAGGTTCATCCACGGCGCCGCCTGCCCTGATTGAAGGTACGGCTCAATTTGGGCCTATGTCACGGGAGATAAAGCCAAAGGAAGTCGATTCCTTCGAAAAAAAGTTTGGATACAAACCTTCCGTGATCCGAGTCGCAATTGACTCGCTCGCTGTTTTCGTGAACAAAGACAACCCAATTGAATGTCTTTCCTTAAAGCAGCTCGACGGAATCTTCTCTAAAACAAGGAAGAGCGGCGAGAAAGATATTAAAACCTGGGGCGATCTTGGTTTGAAGGGTGAATGGGCCGATAAGCCCATTTCTCTTTATGGCCGTAATTCAGCCTCGGGCACATACGCCTACTTCAAAGATGTCGCTCTGTTCCAGGGAGATTACAAGGACGGAGTCAAAGAGCAGCCCGGCTCATCCGCGGTAGTTCAGGGTGTGGCGACGGACAGGTACGCGATGGGTTATTCCGGAGTCGGGTACAAGACTGCAGATGTGAAAATAGTGCCTCTCTCGTCAAAAGAAGGGGGAAAGTGCTTCGACGGGGATGCGGAGAATGCGTACAGTGGAGACTATCCCCTGGCACGGTTCCTCTACATTTACTTCAACAAGAAACCGAGCCAGCCCCTTGACCCCCTCATGACCGAGTTCATAAGATACGTATTCTCTAAAGAGGGTCAGCAAGTCGTCGTGAAGGACGGATTTTACCCGGTGTCCTGGGCATTGGCCGAGGAAGACATAAAGAAGTTGGGCATCAGGTAGGGGCGATCTGCTGAACAGCCTCTATCAGGAGATGGCCGAGGAAAAATCACTCTATGAATCATACCGGAGGCATACGTCCAAAGAAAACCCGGCGCTGGGTGTTGATCGCGGATCAGTTGGCCGACCGCACAATTAAAGTGGGCGGCATCCTGGTTATTGCCGCGGTCCTGGGAATGATGGTTTTTCTTATCTACGAGGTTCTTCCCCTCTTTAAGGGAGGAGTAATCGAATCTCACTCAGTTTACAGCCGTAATGAGAAATGGAAACCGATAAATGTGTTGATCACGGACGACTACAAGACCATTTCTGCATCAATGACCAAAGACGGGAATCTTTCTGCTTGGCACGCCAGGACGGGCACGAATCTTGATTCGCCTAACTTTGATTTCCGGGGTAAACAGGTTACCGCCATCTCGAGGGCAGTGGACGGAGTCAACATAGCGTTCGGTTTTTCAGATGGAACGGTGAGATTCGGCAGGATCCTGTTCAATACTGAAATTATGCCGGAAAATAATCTCCCTGAAGGACTGAGGAAGCTCACTGAAAAAGACAGCACCGACGGCCGGTCGGTATATTCAGTAATACCGGGAAAGCAGGTCCGCAAGATTGACCTGCAATTGGACCTGGGCGATGAAATAGTAATTTCAGAGTCAGTCAGTCCCATCAAAGTCTTGGACTACCACTTCACGGATTTCGGTGAACGACCAGTGAGAGTGTTGGTCGCAGTTGACGAAACCGGGACTGCCATTATGAGTTCAGCCTTTTCCAAGCTCAACCTTTTCACGAGGAAAGTGACCACGGAGGTCTCGAAAACCGTGCTGCCTCCTCTCCCCGGGGGGACGGTAATAGATTACGCGTTGGTGAACGATGTGGGGGATGCGGTCTATCTAGCCGAAAAGAGCGGAAAAGTTTTCCGGTACAACACGAGCGACCCGAATCGTCCAGTCCTTGCCGAGACCTTTAACCTCACCCCTCCTGGAGTGAACCTGACGGTTTTAGGCTTTCTCGTCGGCGACCAAGCCTTGGTAGCGGGAGGATCAGACGGATCTGTGGACATATACTTTCTTCTCCGAATGGAAAAGGCCAAGTCAAGTGATGGGCTTGGCCTGGTTCAGGCAAGAAAACTTGCACCACACCGGTCGGCGGTAACAGGATTCAGTCCGAGTCAGCGAGGCAAGACCTTTGCTACGGCCGATGCGACAGGAGACATCTGGGTCCGCCACGGAACCAGCGAGAAAACGCTCCTCAGCTTTTCGGATTCTAAGGGAAAGGGTTTGCAAGAGGCTTTTGTCCTGACTCCCCGGCTCGACGGTCTGCTTGCAGTTGGGAACGACGGCCGGGTAAATTTCTGGGACCTCAGCATTCCTCATCCGGAAACGTCTTTGAAGACATTGTTCGGCAAGGTTTGGTACGAAGGGCACCAGGAGCCCGGCTACACCTGGCAGTCTACGGGCGCCACAGACTCGTTCGAGCCGAAGTTGTCGCTGGTGCCCCTCGTATTCGGCACGTTAAAGGCGACTTTTTACTCTCTGTTGTTTGCCATTCCTCTCGCCTTGCTCGGGGCAATCTACACCTCGGAGTTTTTACCGCAAAGGGCTCGTGGCAAGGTGAAACCCGTGATGGAAATGATGGCTTCGCTGCCGTCGGTTGTGCTGGGCTTTGTTGCCGCACTTGTCCTGGCGCCCATCGTCGAGACGTGGATTGCTGCAATAATTCTGGCATTCGTAGTCCTTCCCCTCTCTCTGATAATGGCGGCATATTTGTGGCAATTACTCCCGCCCTTTTTAGCCTTGAGACTCCAGGGCCTGTCGAAACTGTTCCTGATTTTCGTAGTGGTTGCGAGTGCCCTTTATGCGTCATATGCATCAGGTCCCCTATTTGAAAGGATTTTTTTCAACGGCAACTTTAAGGCCTGGTTGAACCGAGATATCGGCAGCGCAGTACCGTTCCAGTTTCTGTTATCCGTGCCATGTATGGCCGTTCTTGTAAGCTTTGCGTACTCACGGTTATTCGGTTCCCGATTCAATTCGTATGTTCGCAGCCTTCACATGCCATATTCCGCTTTGCTGGACGCCATTCGATGGCTAGGAATTCTGACTGCCACGATTTGTCTTTCCTATGTTCTGGCACTCCTGATGAATAGAGCCGGCGTAGATCCCAGAGGTGGAGTTGTGGGCACATATGTCCAGCGAAATACGCTCATCGTCGGGTTTGCCATGGGATTTGCAGTTATTCCTATTATCTACACCTTGGCAGAGGATGCCCTAAACGCGGTTCCCGACCATCTCCGTGCGGCTAGCCTCGGATGTGGAGCCACGCCCTGGCAAACCGCAATCTGGATTGTCTTACCCACTGCGATCAGCGGCGTTTTTTCGGCAATAATGATCGGTATGGGGCGTGCCGTAGGCGAGACGATGATCGTAGTAATGTCGGCAGGCAATACTCCGATAATGGACCTAAACATTTTCAACGGCCTGCGAGCGTTATCGGCCAATATTGCCGTGGAACTCCCTGAAGCGCCCAAAGACGGCTCGCTGTACCGCGTCCTGTTTCTCAGCGGATTCATTCTCTTCGGAATTACTTTTATCATAAATACCGTCGCTGAACTGGTCCGTATGCGTTTTCGTAAGAGAGCTATGCAGTTGTAAGAGCGACTGAATTGATAGCCGAGCAAATGCATGGAGAACTGCATTGTGAAGAATTTGGCCTTAAAAAATAAGAGAGACCCAAACCAGCAATCCAAAGAGGCGGGATTTGCATCAACCAAAGCTGGCGATCACCCTCGAAAGTCCATGACGTGGGATATCAAGGCGAGGGGCGAGCCTTTCCTGTGGGGGCTCGGCGGTGCATTAGTGCTTGGGATCGTGATGATCGTGGGTTTTGTAGTGCTCATCATCTACAACGGTTTCCTCACGTTTTTCCCGAAGCCTATTGACAAGGTGAGCCTAAGAAGCGGTTCTGTCGTAGCGGGAGAACTTTCACGGTCCGAGACATATCGACCAGGACCGGAATTGCTGGCAAGTCTGAGTGAAGAAACCCGTCGCGAAATTGCGGAGAGAGGAGGACTGGTTCGTCGCGACCTCTATCGTACGGGCAATTTTGACCTTTACAATGAGGATTTTCGCTGGGTGTCGGATTACGAGATCGCGGAAATTTCTGTCCCCACAGACATATTCTTTGTGGAACGCATTGAATGGGGACCTTTTATCGGCACTATTCGATCAGTTGACCTCAACGGTAAGATTTTGGAAGGAGATTCCTTAACTTTGTCCGCGCTGCGAGATGCGCAACGGAAGGCCGCGAATCGCCTTGCAAGCCTTCATGACATAGAGCGCAATCAAATAGGCGCCACAAACCATTATATGGAAAAAGGGCGCCTCAAGGTCAGGAAAGAGGAACTGACCCACGGTAAAGAGAGCCCTGAATACCGTCAGGCACTGGAAGAATTCAAGGCCGAGTCGGACAAGCTGGATGCAAGGTACCTGGACCTGTCAAAAGAGGCCACAATCATTAAAGAGCGTGACGCAAAATACACGATGACCCTTGCCGATATCGGAGGCCGTGAGAAGACCATAAAACTCTCCGAGATAGTGCGCTATTACCCCGCAAATTCCCTGACTTTCCCAGAGAAGATCCGCGTCTATTTCTCTCGGTGGTGGGAATTCCTGACCCAGGAGCCGCGAGAGGCAAACGCTGAGGGCGGTGTTATGCCGGCGATTTTCGGAACCTTCTGTATGACGGTTCTCATGGCCCTGGCCGTCGCCCCATTTGGCGTGATGGCTGCGCTGTATCTCCGAGAGTATGCTAAACAGGGGCGACTCGTGTCGCTCGTCCGAATTTGCGTGAACAATCTTGCGGGAGTCCCCTCCATCGTCTACGGCGTGTTCGGGCTGGGTTTTTTCGCATATATTCTCGGCGGCAGCATTGACGAACTGTTCTTTCCTGAAAGGCTTCCCACCCCGACCTTTGGTACAGGGGGCCTTCTCTGGGCATCATTGACACTGGCTCTGCTGACGGTTCCGGTAGTGATTGTGGCCACGGAAGAGGCTCTTGCAGCGGTACCACAGTCAATGAGGGAAGGGTCGTTGGCCTGCGGCGCATCAAAATGGCAGACGATAAAATATATTGTATTGCCAAGGGCCATGCCGGGGATCATGACGGGTCTCATCCTGGCGATGGCCCGGGGAGCAGGAGAGGTAGCACCTCTCATGCTGATCGGCGTCGTGAAAATGGCCCCCGAATTACCGATAGACCAGTTTTTCCCGTATATCCACCTGGACCGCAGTTTCATGCACCTCGGTTTTCATATTTTTGACGTTGGATTCCAGTCTCGGAACTCGGAAGCTGCCAAGCCCATGGTTTACGCGACCACTCTTCTCCTTATCACCCTGATTTTTGCCATGAATGCGGCATCAATCATGATTCGAAACAGGCTGAAACGGAAATTCTTTACGGGCCACTTTTAGGAGTGTTATTTATGCCGCAAGGCCATGAAACCCCGGAAACCGTTTATCATATAGAGAAAAGTCCTCAAGGCGCTCTGCTGTCAATTGAGAATTTTTCCCTGTGGTATGGCAAGAATCAGGCCCTCTTCCAAGTCAACATGGCAGTGGAAAAAGGGCTGGTCACTGCCTTGATCGGCCCGTCCGGGTGCGGCAAATCCACACTTCTTAGATCCATCAACCGAATGAACGACCTCATTGATGGGATCAGAATCTCCGGTAATATTCTTCTGGACGGGATCGACATATATAGTCCCGACGTGGACGTGATCGGCCTTCGAAAGACTATGGGGATGGTTTTTCAGAAACCCAATCCTTTTCCCATGTCCATCGCGGACAACGTTGCCTATCCTCTGCGTGTGGACGGGATCCGGGACAAGAAGATCCTGCGGGAGACGGTTGTCAATACCCTCAAGGCGGCAGCCCTTTGGGATGAAGTGGAAAATCGCCTACAGGATAACGCCCTGGGCCTTTCCGGTGGACAGCAGCAAAGATTGTGTATTGCCCGTGCTATCGCAGGTGAGCCTGAGGTGCTTCTCATGGACGAGCCATGCTCAGCCCTGGACCCTGTTGCGACGGCCAAGATCGAAGACCTTATGGACGAACTGAAGGGGCGCTACACCATCGTAATAGTCACTCACAACATGCAGCAAGCCGCAAGGGTATCTGATAATACGGCTTTCATGTATCTGGGTAGGCTCTTTGAATACGGGGATACATCCCGAGTATTTACCAATCCCAAGGTTGAGAAAACAATGGATTATGTGACGGGGAGATTCGGATAAATAATGGCAGGTTGAAATCCACCCTCCGTACCACGCAATTTAGTTCGATTCGAATTCCGACGTTGACGTGCTTACCGTGATTGACCACTGCTCGAGATAGAAACATGTCCAAAGAAAAGATTCTTGTAGTTGATGATGAAGAGGATATTCTTGAGCTTGTCCGGTATAACCTGGCCAAGGAAGGCTATCAGGTCAAATGTGTCACCTCCGGTGAAGATGCCCTGAAAGCTGCGAGTGAAGAAACACCGGACGTTGTCCTGCTGGATCTCATGCTTCCAGGAGTTCACGGGCTTGATGTGTGCCGTAATTTGAAAAGCAACGAGAGTACCATGAACATCCCCATAGTAATGCTTACTGCCAAAGGTGAAGATGCGGACATCGTGGCAGGCCTTGAATTAGGTGCCGACGATTATGTAACAAAGCCATTTAGCCCGCGAGTTCTCCTGGCAAGGATAAGAGTGGTGCTCCGGAGAAAGCTTGAAACTCAACCTAGTGAAGTCTCGATTTTGAAAATTCATGACTTCGTTATCAATCCGGGTCGCCACGAGGCACTTGTGAAGGGACTGCCAGTAGTGCTAACAGCTACGGAATTCGGAATTTTGCACTTTCTCGCTCGTCGTCCTGGATGGGTTTTCAGCCGGGATCAGATTATAAGCTCGGTCAAGGGGCAGGATTACGCGGTAACCGACCGATCTGTGGATGTCCAGATAGTAGGACTTCGCAAAAAACTTGGACAAGCCGGCAGTTTCATCGAGACGGTCCGGGGAGTTGGTTACAGGTTCAAGGATTAACTGATGAGAAAAAGGGCCAGGACGTTTTGGAAGTTATTCCCTGCGCATTTTGTCATTATCGCAGTGTGCGTCTGTGCCATAGTGTTTTATACCACAGGAACCATAACAAGGCTCTGTAAAGAAAGAGAGCTTGCCGACCTGGAGACCCAAGCGTTCCTGGTTCAAAAACTTGTCCAGGGAAAATTGTCACGAGAGTATTCAAGAGACCTCAATACCATTCTCAAACAAATCGGCCCGGAAATATCGTCCAGAATCACCGTGCTGTTACCCTCGGGATCAGTGCTTGCAGACTCTCAGGAAGACCCTGACAGAATAGGTGATTACTCGATAAGACCCGAAATTAAAGATGCCCTCACAGGCAAACGGACCTCCAGTACAAGACTCAGCCTCACTTCCAGCTTGGAGACAACCTATTTGGCCACGCCGGTATTTGAAGACGGCCGCATTGTTGGAGTTGTCCGGGTGTCTGCACCCGTGGAAGCCACAGGGAGCATCCCAAGACCTCTTTATGTGGAAATTTTATTGGGAACGGCGATCATATTTTTTTTGGCCGCAGCCTTAAGCATGTACGTTTCCCGCCGGATACACAGGTCTGTCTTGGAGCTGAGAGAAGGGGCCGCACAATTCTCCGGCGGCAAACTCAATTACCGGCTCGATGTCCCTAATGACGAGGATTTTGGATCTCTGGCCGAAGACCTGAACAACATGGCCGCTCAATTGCACGGGCTCGTAACGTCAATAACCCAGCAACGCAACGAACTCGAAGCTGTTCTTCACGGAATGGTCGAAGCAGTGCTTCTGATCGACACCAATGAGCGTGTCCTTAGGACTAATGAAGCTGCCGAAAGACTTTTTCAACTCGATAGAGATAGGGTTAAGAACCGTACTGTCCATGAAGTCATCAGAAATACCGAACTACATCGTTTCGTTTCAAAGACCCTGGCCGGTAAAGGGCCCTTCGAAGGAGATATCATTATACTTGGGTCTCCGGACAAGTTTCTCCAGGCACACGGAGCTGGGCTCCTGGACACGCATGGCAACAGCATTGGAGCAGTGGTCGTCTTGAATGATGTGACGCGCCTTAAGACTTTGGAAAATATACGGCGAGATTTCGTGGCGAACGTCTCCCACGAATTGAAGACCCCAATTACTTCAATGAAAGGCTTCCTTGAGACTCTGAGAGAGGGAGCGATGAATGATCCGGAAAATGCCGGGCGTTTCTTGGATATCATTATAAAACACACTGATCGACTCAACGCAATTATAGATGACCTTCTAAGCCTTTCCCGGATTGAGAGGGACGTTGAAAAAGGCGAGATCTCTACGAAAAAGAGTCTCATCAAGCCTGTTATTGAAGCCGTGGTTAAATCTTGCAACACAAAAGCCCAACCCAAGAACATCATCATAGAATGCGACGTGGACACTGAACTTGTCGCAAGAATAAACCCGATCCTGCTCGAACAGGCTCTCGTAAACCTGGTGGACAATGCAATCAATTACAGCGAGACCGGCGGGACAGTCCTAATTGAAGCACTCATGGATAATGAAAACATCATTGTCAGAGTGCGTGATCACGGCTGCGGAATCCCAAAAGAGCATCTTCCAAGAATTTTCGAGCGATTTTATCGGGTGGACAAGGCACGGTCACGCAAAGTAGGAGGGACCGGACTGGGGCTTTCCATTGTCAAACATATAGTGAATGCCCACGGAGGAAGAATTACGGTGGAGAGTTCTCTAGGACTCGGGAGCACCTTCACCATCCATCTGCCTAACCCCGGTCCTATCAGTGTCCATGCATAATAATTGACAAACTGGCTAAATATATATAGCTAACTATTCGTTAAAAATGAAAAAGGTGCAGATTATATGCGTATAAGACTTCACAGGGACATTCAGAGATTGGACAAAAGTATTGTGTCGCTTGGAACGCTTGTAGAGGAGCGCTTTCGTATGGCGGTGAAAGCCATTGAATTCAGGGATACGGATTTGGCGACAAGAGTTGTCGAAGGGGACTTGGAGATAGACCAGCGTGAGGTGGACCTTGAAGAAGAATGCCTGAAAATCCTGGCCCTTCATCAGCCTGTGGCAGACCAATTAAGGTATATTGTCGCAATACTGAAGATGAACAACGATCTGGAACGGATAGGGGATCTGGCTGTAAACATTGCAAAGTCAGTACCATTAATTGCTCGAAGGAGCGATCTGCAGAATTTCTTTGACTATTCTAGTATGGCCGAGAGGGTCCAGGAGATGCTCGAAGAAAGTCTCGATGCTCTTGTGAATAGAGATTTGAACCTTGCCTATCAGGTGTGCGCCCAGGATGACGAAGTCGATATCATGAAACGCGCCATGCAAGCGCAATTTGCCACTCAAGTCTGTAACAATCCTGTTGACATGGAACCCATGATCGAACTTTTTTTGGTTTCTCGGCATTTGGAACGCATAGCAGACCACGCAACCAACATCGCAGAGGACGTGATATACATGATCAGCGGAGCCATTCATCGTCACAGAGGCCGCGACTACGAAGATATTGAGTAGCCTTGCCAGAAAGATTACCGCTCTAGGAGTCTTTCGCAGAATGCATTACATTCTGATAAACGGGCGTGAAAGAGCCGTGCCATGACACCTTTACGAGCTTGAAGAAGACCTGCCGCAAGCTGGGGATTGGTTTTTGGCAGTATCTCGAAGACAGGGTATCCCGGAAGAACTCGATTCCGAG
>CAIXMD010000428.1 GCA_903920415.1 uncultured Desulfomonile sp. | reverse complement strand
GAACACGTTTCTCAATTTTATGGTGGATCTAGGGTTCCCATTCTTAATAATTTACACAGGTTCGATTGCAATTATTGTTTTTAGGTTGATACGCCTTGCACGCAAGCCTGACCCGGGGTCTTTCTTGCCTCCTCTAGCTCTTTTATTGCCTATAACTGCGGGACTATTGTATTTCCAGGTTCTTGACGGCCTTTTACATCCCCAAATTAGCTGGTTTTTTCACATCTTGTTGGGTCTGGTCCCTGTATCCGAGAATTCCGGCAGTATCCTATCAGAAAAAGCTGCTCCTCTATCCGCATCACCTTCCGATATTGACCACCCAACCGTAAGGGTCAGGATTTGAACCGGTCTGCATTCCTGTGATCCTATCGAACAAATCCGCAGCCACTTCTCCAGTTTTTCCGTTTCCAACCACAAAATTTCTTCCCTTGTATTGAAAATGGCTGACCGGAGAGATTACCGCGGCAGTGCCTGAACCAAACATCTCCTGGAGGCTGCCAATTTTTGCGGCTTCCTCCACTTCTTGAATGGATATGGTCCGTTCCGAAACCTTCAAGCCTATATCTCGAGCAAGCCGAATGACCGAATCTCTTGTTACGCCTGGAAGGATGGTCCCTCCCAATGCTGGTGTTACGATCTCGTCGTTGATCCGGAAAAAGATGTTCATAGTTCCAACTTCTTCCACTGAGGCCTTATCGACTGCGTTAAGCCACAAAACCTGGGTGAATCCAAGGGAATGGGCTTCCTCGGCAGCAAGTAATGAACACGCGTAGTTGCCGGACGTCTTAGCTTCTCCGATTCCTCCGGGGCAAGCTCTCACATATTTGTCAGTAACCATTATTTTTACCGGTTCAAAGCCCTCCGGGTAATAAGCGCCAACAGGGGACAGGATAATAAAAAAGAGATACTTCTTTGAGGGCCTCACGCCCAAAAATGGATCGGTGGCAATTATTGTCGGACGGATATAAAGAGAAGTCCCTGGCGTTCTAGGAATCCAATCGCGGTCGGTCCTAATCAACAGGGACATCTGTTCCATAAACAACTCAGGGTTCAGGGTGGGAATACACAGTCTCTCGCATGACTTGTTAAAGCGAGCAATGTTCATGTCGGGTCTAAAAACAAGAATGTCTCTTTCGTCCTTGCCTGCGAACGCTTTTAGCCCTTCGAAAACCTGTTGCCCGTAGTGCAGGACCATTGTGGCGGGATGGAGAACGAGATTATCCAGGGAACGTATCTCCGGATCCTGCCAGCCACCTTCTTCTGCTGAAAATTGCATCGTCAACATGTGATCCGTGAAGATGTTCCCGAAGCCGAGCTTTTCCTCGTCATAGCCTCCCGAAATGGACCTGTTTCGCGGTAGAGTTCCCATGAAGCCTCCCTGTGTAATCATAAATTTGCTTGGTAAATATCCTTGCGATGGTCGCCCTAGCCGTTTTGAGAGGTAAATTCCGCATCAGGCCTAATTCAAGCCTTATACACCCATCGGATTCACTCGTGAATGCAAACGATGGCTCAGGCTGGACCTTTCACACGCTCGCCTCTTACAGGCAAACGGCCTACCAATAATCATCCAAGCCGGTTGCTTGCTCAATGAAACGAGTTCTCGTATAAGCGGCGCATTCGGAACAGGAAAAGTCTGACCACCGACATTTCAAGGCTGTGTCTAAACAGTCTCCGTAATGATCGCAATCCACTTTTCGATAAGGTCTGTCGGACTCCCGGTTACCCTTCACAAGTACAGGACAAGGTTCCATTTTGTTAACACAACCTCCCATAAGGTTCCTGCGTCACTGCCTAAAAGAATGAACCACAAAAATTACGACAAATGGAGACCCAGGATGACGTTCCACGATTGAAAAAGCTCATGGTCAGGAGCGATGTGCAAAGTCATCATGTTCGTGGTCAATCGCCTATGTATCAATTAACTGAATTCACTGAATTTCGCCGACATACTTATGCCTAACCCTCGAATTTGGATTCTTTAAACCTATCCAGCCCGTTTGTCAAGTCCAATGCCGATTCGCTTCTTATAAAGCAATATTGAGTGTACCAACATTACGGTTTTTGAAGCCTTGTCAGGCCACAATAGTGATGTGAACAAAGGCGAATCACTCTAAACAAATAGATTCGTTTAAGAACGTTGCAGAGGTAGGAACTCTCATCACCACATGATCAGGGGGGAACCTTGGTCAAAAGAATCGCATTAAATGAGTGATGTTTGTGGGGACAGTAGGGGGTTAAATTTCAAACCTCATTCCCTCTCTCGTGGAGGGAGAGGGAATGAGGCAAACAAAACAATCAATTTAATTATTAATAATGATATTATATAGTTACTATGAAAAACCTATATAGATCCACAAAAGCGCTGCTAGCTAGTTCTCTTCGTTACGATTCTTAGTGGCACAAACCACCAAGGCGATCTCCAATTCGAGTGCAATCAGCTCAATGGCGCTGCGAGATATATCTTGCCGTTGCCTCTCTGTACTTTCAGCCGAATAACTTGATTTTTCTTTGCTTCCGCTAAAGCTTTGTTAAACCCGGAAACTTCTGAAACGGGAACGCTATCAATTTCCAAAATCACGTCACCTTGTTTCAGCCCCATTTTACTGCCGGCTCCATCCTCATCCAGGTCTTTAACTCGAACCCCTTCCCCTTCTTTCAAGCCCATTTTTTCGGCTATGGCTGCAGGAACCTGTTCTATTTCGAGGCCGAGTTCATTCGATGTTTGCCCTTCTGAAGATGATTTCGCCGATGCAAGTATTTTTGGGGATCGTTCGCCGATGTTGAGATTTACGTCAAATGTTTTCTTATCCCTGAATATTGTTAATTTGGCTGATGAGCCGGGCTTTTCTTTTCCAACCATGTTCTTAAGCTGCATTGCGCCTATTACTGACTCACCATTGAATTTGACAATAATGTCTCCGGCTTTTATCCCTGCTTTCTCAGCCGGGCTACCCTCGATAACCTGTGAAACCAGTGCACCCTCGGAAGATGCCCGTCCAAAGGATTTCGCAAGTGATTCGTTGAGGTCCTGGATATTAACCCCGAGAAGGCCACGTCTCACTTTGCCATCTTTGACGAGGTCATCCATTATGAGCTTGGCAGCGCTTGCTGGAATTGCAAACCCGATACCTTGGTAACCACCGCTTCTCGAAGCTATGGCGGTGTTTATGCCTATTACTTCTCCTCGTATATTCACCAAAGGGCCACCGGAATTACCGCGCTGAATTTCGGCGCTAAATTGAAAGTGTTTGGTGCTTCCCCTGAGCCCTGAGTTGCTGTTGATAATGCCTGCGGTGAACTTGGGGCT
>CAIXMD010000427.1 GCA_903920415.1 uncultured Desulfomonile sp. | reverse complement strand
TGGGTTCTCATGTTCCCATCCTAGCCATGACAGCCCACGCCATGGCAGGTGATCGTGAACGGTGCCTAGAAGCCGGTATGGACGGGTACGTATCAAAGCCTATCAACGTACAGGAGCTTGTCGAAGCTATGGAAAATCTCCCATCAAGCAGCCAATCCAGTGATTAGTAGGCTTTCCCTGAGGATGAATTAGGCACCGAAGGATTGCCTTATAATGACAACGTCATATACATTTAGTTTGCTTAGCCATCTATCTGATTCACAGAAGACATAATTATTATCTTCAGGGCGTCTTGCAAGAGTATATTCTGCGCTATCAGTATAGCAGATAAATGCGCTTTACGGGCAAGCCCATGGTATAGTGTTTTATATCAAGAGACGCTTTGTCACACAGGATGTGTCATAAAAAAGACAAAGATACCTGGAGACCTGAATCCGCTTAAACGTGCTCTGCGTGTGGGCCTGGTATGCAATTCCGATTTTCAGCCCTTGTGGATTCGGAAAGTCCTTCGTGATCTTCTTTCAGCCAACATTATCGAGATCCCCTTGATTGTCGTGCAAGATGTTTCACGTCAATCTTTGTTCGCTCGGGGTTGTTTCATGCTGAGAGATGTTTGGAGGAGTAGGTCCTCCTGGATTTATCGCTTATACAGAGCAGTTGACAGGGCACTTTCTCGAATGAAACCGGATGCCCAAACCTTGGGACGACTGGACGACATAGTGCCTTTGACTTCCAAGATTGTAATCAGTCTGCATGAAACTCATTCGGGCATTCGGCTTAGTGAAAAGGATATGGCTGCCATAGCTTCGTATGACTTGGACGTGGTGTTTTGTTCGGGTCTAGTCATGGAAGGGATTGGCGAACTGAATCCGGCGAAGTACGGGGTATGGAATATCGAGCATGTGACTGATTTTAACAGATCCAGCCCAGTACCAGCCTTTTGGGAAGTGATGGAAGGGTACCCGATTCTCAAAGTCGAACTTAGACGCCAAAATCCCCCATTCACGCAAGGACAGATTTTATCCCGATCCTTCTTACCCACTCATTTGCCGGAAGACCTGTGGTCGGTACACGGAGCATACAACAGGCTGTTGTGGGTAGCTGCCGCGTGTCTTGATCGAAAACTGAACGATCTCTATCTTAAGGGGACCCCGGCATTACGGGAGGTCATGCAGACAAAATCAAGGGAACCGCTTCTCTTCAACCCGCAGCCGCCTCCAGCCGACAATAAGATGCTCAGGCTTGCCGTAAAACGAACTGCACAGCGTGCGCGAGCCTGGGCTAAAAGCCTGACAGGATTTGATCAGTGGGGCCTTGGGTATAGATTTCGCGAGTCTGTCGAGGATGTCTTTGGTATCAACGGTTTTACAACGATGACGCCTCCGAAAGACCGCTTCTGGGCCGATCCTTTCCCCGTGAAACACCAGGACCGATTCTTTATTTTCTTCGAAGAGTTCCTGTATTCATCGAAAAAAGGGCATATCTCAGTCATCCGGATGGATGCCAACGGCCGCTGGCAGAAACCGGAGAAAGTCCTCGAAAGAGACTACCACCTGTCTTATCCCTGTGTTTTTCAATGGGAGGGGGTGTACTACATGGTCCCGGAATCGGGTTCGAACAGGACCATCGAACTCTACAGATGCGCTTGTTTCCCTTTTGACTGGGAGCTGGATAGAATCCTGATGGAGGATACTGAAGCGGCTGATCCCACATTGGCGGAGATTGATGGAGTGTGGTGGCTGTTTGTTGGAACCAGACCTTATCAGGTTATAAAAGACGACAATTACATGGATTTGTCCATTTTTTCTGCCGAGACACCTTTGGGTCCGTGGAAGCCGCACCAGAATAACCCCGTGAAGTCGGATGCTCGGAGCAGCCGGCCCGCGGGTCGGCTGTTTTGGTGGAATGGGAGCCTTTACAGACCGGCCCAAGATTGTTCAAGAGACTACGGGTACGCCGTATCCATTAATAAAGTGCTGAAATTGACTTCTGAGGAATTTGATGAAGAGGAAGTTGCCGGAATGTTTCCCGAATGGGTCACCGGCTCCAAGTGCATTCACACCCTGAACATGTGCGACGGTTTAGAGGTTGTGGACCTGATGCGTACTGTTTCCAAAGTGTGATTCCGGCTTCGTTCAACTTCTCTATTGTTACTTCCGGTTGGACGAAATGGAGCCCAGCACGTCCAGGCCCAAGTAGCGGGTCACCTGGTCCGGCCGATTGATCGTCTGGTCAAAATAGGCGCTGATCATCACGAGCCCAAGGCCGATAACAATACCTCCGAGCACACCTAGCACAAGGTTCAGGACCTTGTTGGGCCTCACCGCTTTCAATGGAGGCACAGCTTTATCTATGATGTAAATGTTGGCGGTTTTATGGACACTCATTTCCGCAGCTATCCTTGAGCTTTCAAGCTCTTCCCGGACTTTCTTGTAAATTGCCGACTGATTGTCCACATCCCTGCGTAGCTTCTCGTAGGTGACGCGATTCTCTGCTATGTCGCTTAAATCCTTATCAATCTCCAGCACCCGCTTTTCCATGAGATCGAGTTTTTCCTTAGCAGCCAGTTTCTCCACGTTCCTGGATTCGTAATCCTCAAGAACCCGACCTTTCAGCATGTCCTTGGTAAAAGACACCTCGTTCTGAAGCATCCCCACATCATCGAACTTCTCAGTCCTGCGCTGTTTCACATGGGTCAGCTTCAACCTGAGATTATCCAGGTTGTCCCGCAGATGGATCAGCGAAAGATTCTTGGAACTGCTTTCCAGGGGAACGAACCTGTCACCGGTATCCCGCCGAAGGTCTTGAAGCAGAGCAAAACCCTTGGCCCTCTCTGCGAAGTCTGAGGCATATAGGAAGTATGCCCCAATGAAGCGGTATGCCTCGGAAAAGCTGGCAGAGGTCCCCTGTTTGATCAGTTCAATCAACGGAATCAGCTTTGAACCGAGCTTTATCTCGAAATCCTTGAGTTTTTGCTCGCTCTCATCGAGAACCAGCGCAACCTGGTCGCTCTGCGTTTCCAGAAATTTGTACGAATCGTGTGCGCTCTTGCTCTTAAGCTCGTAGTAGTATTCAATATATTTGGCTGCGAAAAGGTTTGCCATTTGTGCAGCCAGGGCGGCTGTTCCGGCCTTGACCTTCAGCAGGATGAAACTGGACCCCCCCTCCAGAGAGCCCGGATCAATCTCAGCTTCAACATTCTTCCTTAGTTGGGCTATTCGCTCGGCCTGCTGCTCCGCAGACAGGTCGTTCCAAGACTTATGAGCGCTCCCCGTTGCCGCCTCAGGCGGAAGAGACTCCAACACGCGGGACATGACCAGGTTGCTCAGAATCAACTCCTGCCGATCCTTGAGAAAAGACAAGCGGGTCTCTTCAATACGGAAAGGATCACCGGTACGCTGTTCTTTGGCCCATATCTTGGTGG
>CAIXMD010000426.1 GCA_903920415.1 uncultured Desulfomonile sp. | reverse complement strand
TCCCCACAAGACAACCGAAGGGACGCCGAGAGCAGCGGCGGCATGGTGGGCCATGGTGTCTATACTTATCACCATGACGGCTTTTGATATGCACGCAAAGGTCTCTTTAAGCGGCTTCCCGCAAAAATCACGGTCCACTCCGGCCAGAAGCGGCTCCTCACTGGTACCCCTGAGCTGGACCACTGCCATTCCATTCTCATGTGCCCATGAAATAACCCCGGCCCAACGATCGAGCGGCCAATTCTTGTTCCCGCCGACCTGGAAAAAATCAAAGGTCTGGGCGGAGGACCACGGCGCTACCACTATGTATGGCTGAATGTGAATCGACTTTGTTGACGGCTCATTATTTTCCGTGTTGAGAAAAAGTCTCGGGGTAACATCTTCCGGCTCAGGCAGGTCGAACATCTTGCAATACGCCTCGGCCAGGTGACCATTCCATTTTACAGCGCCTGCCCATGCATAGACTGATTCATCCAGCCTGATAGTCCTCTGAGCGTCCAGCGGATAAGCGGCAATTTCATCCACATCGGGGTTTCCTTCGAGGATTGAACCGGCCCAAGGGGCACATACCGCTATATTCCGGTCAGGATTCATACGCCTCATGGCCTGGAGCATGGGAGTGGCCATGAATCCGTCTCCCATGCCGTGCCCCAGGTTGATATGTATCCCGGGCTTCATGGTTTTCCGTTGAGCCATGAATCTCCTGTGATCATCGAGGTACACTTCGGGAGAATTCCCCCGTGCTCCACCGTCACCCGCCTTGAGGTGCCATGCCGTTGCGGAAGGATTGACATACAACTGGGCTCCTTCAACGTTCAGCCGCCAGCTTGCCTGGGTTTCGTCCCGGTGCTGCCGGTAAAGCTTGGCTTCGAATCCATTGATTTTCTCCAGCCATTTCCGGCTGAAAAGAATATTCGCAGTGAGGTGTTCAGCCGGGATGAGGTCTGTCCTGGAATGCCTGTACCACTGGATGTTCAGTTGATCGGACAGACCGTCTATGGATGCGTGTCGATAACGCTCATCTCCCGGCTCGAGCGTCTCGATCTCCTGACCGGGATGGAGGAATAACCCGCCGCAAGCTCCCACCTGGTCATTCGCCATGACTGGGGCAAGCTGTGACAAGTAGTCGGGTTCCAGCCACGAATCATCATCGACTCTCAAAAAAAGGGAATTCCGCCGATCACCGGCCCTCAAGCCGATTTGGTATGCCGCACCGATCCGTCCCGCTCGCGGGCCTCCAACGATTCGGATGTCATGACCTGTCCGTGCAATCTCACTGAACAACCGGGGATAGATCCCGAGGCCCTTCCACTGGACCGGGATGTCCGAGTCATCCACAATGACCAGGTCCCATTCTGTGTACTCTTGGCGAATGAGGCTCCAGAGCAATTGATGGAGAATATGGGTGCGGTTCTTGGTCGCCACGCAGGCAGTGATTCGCATGTATCCTCTCTCCGGCCGGTGCCGAAATTAATGTCGCGTTATCTCCATGCCATGACCGACACATTGATCGAGCCGGATGAAGAAGCCACGGTGATGATGGTGCTGTCGGCCTCCTTGACCAGGGTCAGTTCCGGAAGCGTGGTTCCGTCGGAGGTCCAGTTGATCTCTTGCGATCCGGGGACAGTGCCCTTGAACTTGGCTTGGATCGTGCTCCCTTCTACATGGACAACAACCCGCTTTACGTCTACTCCCAGGGAAATAGCCTGCCCGTTTATCCCCACACCGCTGTAACGCCTGGTAACAAGCTCGGACCCGTAACCGGGCAAAGCAAAGCCGTTGTCGTCCCTCAAAATCGGCCAAATGCCCATGATGCACCTTTTAGAGTCTATCTCTCTGGTATCGAATGGCGGCCCCGATCAGGGCCACAGGGATGTTGGAAGACACGGATCCGGAATTTCTTGAAATCCTGAAGATAACCATGTCGCCGTGGCCGAAATTGGTCCCCGATTCGGATGAACCATCCAGATAGCCGGAGACCTGTGCCCAGGTCGATGTCAGGAGTTTTGCTTCACCGGAATATGCGTTATTCCCGCTGTAGTTGATCTCCACGAAATCCTCCCCATTTCCTTGGGGAGTATCGTAAGTGATTCCGCTCATCTCGTCGCCTTCTCTGATATGGGAGAAAGCCAGCTTCCATGCAACTTTCCCGGAAGCAGAAGCTACGGTTGCCGCCGGGGTTGCCGTGCTGGTATAGATCAATTGTATTCCCAGAGGCTCTCCCGTATCCATCTGGTGAGGTATCCGCCAGACAAGATAAGCGTTCTGTCCGTGAGCAGCCATGTCTAAACCCGCGACATTCACATTCTCTATCTGGTCGAAATCAGCATCCCCACAATGTGGGAAATCTCCGGAAGATGCGCCGGATTTTCCAATCCAGGCAAAGCTTTGAACAGGATAGTACTCTTCGAAGAACTCCGAAGCCGGAGGGGTTGAACCTGTTTTTCGAGAAGTTTTTCTCGAGATGGCGCCCATATCGAATCTCCTTTCACCTTGTACGGGGGTTGCCTGTTATTTTATCTGGCGAACGGCAGGCCGCGGATCATTCCCACGTTGGACCGAGGGCTACGCACGACAACGCCATACGTCTGAAACGAGATCAGCCAGCGCTGATAACGTCCCTGGGTCGGAATCTCCTTGCGGTCCATCCTGTCGTTGGCGAAATATCCGTACTTTGTGGCATCGAAATCCACCAGGATCAGAACATCCGGCCGCATGTACCTATCCGAAAGAATTGGGAAACTCTTGCCGATCTTCGCGTCGAAATTGTCCACGTAGAATCCCACCCCCTTGTCACTCTTCTCCATCCTGCGGTAAGCGATATCAAAGTCATGAATGTACCGGTGAGTCAGGGGATGGCAAACTATCCACCAGTTTCCCTTGTTGTAGTCCGCGTGTTCGTCCAGCCACAGGTACCGTGCGAGATCATCCAGATCCGTTTTCGTGAGGGCCGCGGAATTCTTGTTCACGTAAACCGAGGGATTGGAGAGTTCGGCCTGTGTTATGATCGGCCAGGTACAGATTCCGCACATGGTGGGCTCTTCGGTCTTATTCCCGTAAACAAACTCTGAGCCGTCATGGTACGGCCTGGACCTGAGCACTGCATAAGCCAACTGTCGCCTGAGTTTTTCCAGCAATGCCGATATCTGGCGTTCCGTTTCGTCGGCCACGATCTCGTACTTTGTGTTTTTGCGTGTCTTGGGAATTTCAAAAGTCTCGGCATGAATCTGAGTGCCCACTTCGCGAAAGATCCTATCCAAGGCTCGAGGATCGGATGCGTCCCGGTAGTCGGACCACACTTCCGCGATGATATCCCAGCTCAAAGCGCTCTCATCATCGCTCAGGGAGGTGTTTCCGTAAGCAACAACCGCTGCTCTCAAGCCGTCCACGGAAGATACCTTGGCCTGGATTCCGTCGGATGGCCTTTCGAGAATCGTCCCCGCGCGAATTACTTTCTTGACCGATTCGTTGTCTATTTCCCTACCGAACAGGTACCCCGAGAAAGTCATGGTATCCCCACTGAGCGCAGCTTTTATCTGCGACGGGTATCCCCATTCTTCCATCCACCGGACGATTGGACCGGCAATGGCAGGCCCAATTGAAATTTTGGAGAGAACATCGCTCTGGCCCTGGACCACTTTATCCAGCCCCATGAGCAGGAATTTCTGAAGTTTTCGTTCCGAGTCCAGGTCGCTCTGGGTCCAAAGTTTCATGAAGTCGAATACGTTTCCGGCCATTTATAGTGCTCCTCTAGGAAAAAACCGCTGTCTTGAGTTTAGCAACCGTTTGCAAGATCAATTTTCAAGCTGCCCCGGCCTTGCGCAACCCATCAAACATGTCTTCAAGGGTCTTGGCCTTTTTCATTATCCTGTAGAATTCCTTATCCTTATCCACAGGTTCCCCGACTTCGCCGCCGGTTTCAACGGCTGAACGGTTCCGGATCTCCCTGGCAGCAGCGGATCTCATCCGGCCTGCCAACTCCCTTTTTCCATCGATCTTTCGGAGCAGATCCGCTGCTTCCTGTGCATGAAATCCCTTGTCTTTCATCAGAAGCTCCATTTGTTCTTCATATGGCTTCAGCGACGAATTTGCAGGGTCATTCAAAAAATCCGCCAGGAGTCGCTTGAATTCGTGTTCTTCTTGAAATACCTGTCCGATTCTTTCCTCCACGGTATCCCGGAACTCATTCCGGGCCTTTGTCAACATCATCATGAATGCGGCAACCGGATCCTTTTGGTAAGACTCACGAGCTTCTTTTATGAAAGTCTCTTCGTCGGCCTGAACCTGCAATCGCCTTGTGCCGGCTCCCATTTGCTCAAGGATGCTGCGATACTCTTCAGCTTCCCGCTCCTTTTCCACCAACCGGCTTTCCGTTGCCCGGTAAGCTCTCAGTAATTCTTCCTGAGAAGCAAAGTCATTGTTCGCAGGTCCGGGTGGATTCACGCCGTTGGTCTGGTCCTGGCCATCAGCCATGGCCCGCGGGTCATCGACTTCCGGCATCGAGTCTGATTCGAATTCATCGTCGAGGTCGACTTCTTGTCTTTCTTGTTTTCTCACCGACAATTCTGATTGTCCCAAGATTGGCCTCCTTGCTCTTGATGTGCTTTTCATTGTTCAGCGTTAACCTGGTATGCCGGTTCGATTCACAGTTTAGCCGTGCAGGATTTGATGCTTATCCGGTCGAGCCTGTTCAGGACCAGATCGACTCCCGCTACGAAACCCCGGTTAAATTCGAGGTTTTTGTCCTTGTCCAAACATTCCATGATCTTAATGAATTGCTCCCTCTTGAGCATTTCCACGAACGCAGGATGAAACTGGTTCTGCCAACTGGATGAGCCTGCAGCCTCGGCCAGCCTTTCCTCGATCTCTTTTTCCGAATCTGCGTCCCAGCCGTCTCGGAACAGCAGATACTCCTTGTAAAACATGGACATAAAATCCTCCTGTGAAGAAGAGATGGTACGGATGTTGTTTCGTAACTGTTTGAGTTAAATAGCGTGAAGGTTGAAGGCTACTCTAGGTTCCGGCAGCCTGGGCCGCTTGTCTCTGAAGAAGCTGTGCCAGGGCGTTTCCATCGGTGGGATTGGGACCCATGGGGCCGCCGTCTTCGACGAGGGGCGACGGAAAGTCTCCGGGAACACCGGTCGGCTTTTCGTTCATGTGCAAATGTCTTATTTCGTTATCGGATAAGCCGGAAGTCTTGTGCGAGATATTCGCCTGGTTTCCAACATTCTCCTCGCCGGGATCCACTCGGCTCAAAATCCGGTCCGCACCTTCTACGCCGATAAGGTCCAGGTACCGCTTTATCAGTTCCGAGAATGATATCCTCACGCCTTCCGAGGCAAGAATCTCCTGAAAACGGGAGAGTGTAGGCAGAACCCTCTCGATACTTTGGGCCTTGGCAAGCCGGGTGGAATCCTGGCGGGTCAGTGTCGCTACCACTCGATAACGGCCCTTCTGTATCTCCTCGGAGGTCACGACGAGGGGGACTTCCCGCCCGCTGGAATCCTTGACCGTGATTGTCTGGTCGTCCAGTAGGAACTGTTGAAGCATAGACAATGCAAGCTTTCCCAGGGGCTCGAGAAAACTCCGGGCAAAAAGGTCCGTCCTGGTGGCAAAGGGACTCATGGCCGATTCATGGAGAATATGAGCCTCTGTTGCAGTTTTATCCCTGCTTGAAACCCCCAAAGCCATGTCGGAAACTGTTGTTCGCCTTTCCAGCAGACCATTAAGAAAGTCTATGAGGTGATTTACTTCCTGCTGAGGGAAATTCAAGGGAGGAAACGGCTGGATATCGCCTGGATCATCGACCATCCAGACCTTTCCGGGGTACACCACGTCGTTATCCGTCCCGATCTGGCGTGCGGCGGACGATCCTCGGCGCACTATGAGCTGTGCGTTGGCGGTGAGCCTGGTATTGTCCTGAGACTGGCTTATGAACTGGGATATGGAATGTATCAGGTCCAGGTTGCTCTCAATTGCCCCCATTCCAAGCGGACCCGGCAATGGAGTGTAATGAGCGGTGAGAAAAGGTCTGAGACCGGACCAGAGCACGGGGGTTTGTGTCAGGCGGACCATGATGCCGTCTTCGGGGCTGTCTGCCTCCCGGTCGGTTATTATGGTGCACAGACATTCCTTGTGTTGATTTTCGGTGGGAATACGGCCATGCCATTCCCAGACCGTGAACTTCCTTGTCGCATCCGCATCGAGTCCAGTAGCGGCTTCTTCGTGCAACAGTCCATCCTGGTAGAGATTTGTTGTGGAAGACCCTTCCTGCCGGCGTTCGAGAAACTTTGCCCTGTTGAGATGGTAAATATCACGGTCGAACTGCTCAAGCACATGCTGATAAGTTTTGTCTACACGATGCCCGATGCCCGTATGCCTCTGGACATCACTGTGATCTGCAGTCCAGTCCAGCAGTACCCTGTCCAGGGGAATCACCTGCAACACAGGGCAATCGTAGATCTTCTCATGTTCTTCGATTACCTGCAGGGTTTCGTAATCCCACCTGTGCCGTGTAACATCTTTTGAGTACCAGAAGATCTTCGCATATACAGAGCCGTAAAGGACCAGGTGCTGGAGTATCTCGTAGAGTCTCACATGAATCTGCCCTTCTGAGAGCCTTGCCAGAAGGAGTTCCTGGAGCTTGAACGAAGTGGGAAATTGGAGGTCTTGCGTGCCTGATCCTCCATGAGAGGTCTCGGGAATCACTGTCAGCCATTCGGGTCCGCTGAAAATCGACTGATACGCCTTGTCCGTCCAGGTATCGACAATGTATGAAGGCGCAAGTACGATATCCGACTGCCAACGGTCTCGGCTCGAATCAGCATAGTTGATTGAACCTGGACTGTTTGCCGGCATTGCCGAACCGGAACGGGAACCCCACGAATTCAGTTCGCGCCTGTTATGATAAAGGTCTTCCAGAAGTTTCCACCGCTCCACTTTTCTCTTGACGAACTCGCGGGAGGCCTTGCACCACCGGCTTACGTAAGTGAATGCTTCTTCCTGAAACTTCTTTGAAGGTATCGGAGAAGGAGTGAGGCTATGACTAAAGTTGTTATGAGACATTGCAATGTCCTTCTGTACCAGTTCACATCGGTTACACTTTTCAAGTCCAAATGGTAATATTTGAATTTTTCATCCATCTTTAGTCTTCAGCTTCGGAAGACGGTAGGCATAGCCTTTCAAGGACCTTGTTGAATGAGATCTTCCACAATTCAGAACGGGAAAGGCACTTGGAATGATCGGGAAAATCCCTATCGTAAGTGTCCTTGCTCAAGATTATCGACTCCAACTCCCTCAGTACTAGTCGAGACAGTTGGGCGTTATTGTCCGTACGGACACAGATGTCCCCTCTTGTGGCGTGCATGGTTGTTCTCTCTTTGCTGGTCGATCGAAAAAGTGTTAAGGCGAGTGAGCGAGTCGGGGCACACACTCTTTGAAGACGGTCATGTTCCCCGAAGAATAATGAATCGTTCAGGCGTTTCTTTGTCGTTCTAAGTACATTATGTTGGAAAGGGTCATCCCGGTCAATGATTCAATGGGAAACCTGAAATTCGAATGATTTCATATTATTGATCGTTAGGGTGGCACGGCTGTTTATCACGCGCAAGAATCATCAAGGTCTGGAGAAAAGTAATGACAGTCGAAAGAAAACTCACGCCGGATTTGGGAACGGATTCTTACCACGCTGATAAATACGCTTATGCCGTCAAGAGGCTTTCTTACCGTTACAACCGGTTGATTTTTTTCAGCGCGCTGGCGTTCATCGCGCTCATCTTCTGCCTGTCCGGTTTCCAATACTTAAGTGAACGCTCCAGAGAACTGAACGCGGTGAGTGCGAGGATCTTCGAAAGGTCTTCAGATTTGGAGCAATTGTTAAAAAGTGTCTCGAGTCAGACGGGAAGGATGAGTCTCTGGGCGGATGACTATCTGGGGATGGGTGCATCCGTACACCGGACCTCTCAATTGAGGCGCCTGTTAAGGCAAAATGCTGCAGGAAACAGTTTCGACCTTTACCGGCTGGAGCCCCCCTATAACAGGCGCAACACAGGAAACATCGTCGGGTTAGGGCGCCTTGAAGGCAGAGACGCTTCTTTTTACGCAGATATGGATATGGCTTTGGATCTTTTCAAATTACAGAGCGTCGTGCGTGAATTGCTTCCCTATATAGAACTTAGCTATTACGTGTCAGCGCAAAACTTCGTTTCAGCTTTCCCTTGGAAAGTGCCCCCCCGGCTTATGAAACTCTCCGGGCCGACCATGGAGGCTGCTTTTGCCAATCTGTACAAGCTTGAATTATGGGAATCAGCTTTACCTGAAAATAATCCAGGCCGACTATCTTATTGGACCAGGGCCTACCATGATCCAGGGCAGGACAAGCTGATCGTCACCTGCGGGGCTCCTGTTTACGATGGCGACCATTTCTTGGGCGTCGCAGCCGTAGATGTAAGCCTGGGCTTTATCCAAGGACTCGTCCAGTATTTCGGAATTGGTGACGGTCAATTGATCGTGGTCGACGGTAGCGGGCAAGTCCTTGCTGATTCCGGCTGGACTGGAGATAGCTCTCATAAGATTCAACCGCTGAGTGCAGTCTTGCCCAAAGGGGTCGCGCAGAAGGCCCAGGAAATTATACAAAACGCAAAGGATCGTTCATTTGTTTCCGGGTACAACGTATTTGTGAAACGACTGGAAAGTACTCCCTGGTCACTGGTTTACGTCCTTCCCGAAGCTAAGCTCATCCGCCAATTTTTGCCCACCTTCGGCCTCTATTGCGTGATCATGCTAGTGCTGGCGGCTTTCCTCGTCTTTACTCAAGTTGCTATTACACGGCAATTCGTTAAACCGGCCATGGCAGTTGCAGAGTTTATCGAGACTGAAGCTCGCTATGGAGTGTCCGCCATTCCCGACGTTCCCACTCCATGGATGGCCTGGTTTCAAAGTATCTCGGACACCTTCAAGCTGAAACAAGTGGAGAAACATCTCCGATCTTTCATGGAAAGCGCATCGGGATTTGTGGTTTATCAGTTGGGATTAGACCCCAAAGTGCCCTACAAATCGCACGTCCTCTTCGTCAGCCCATCCATCAGGGAAGTGATGGGTATCCCTGAACCCTATGAATTTGAGACCTGGTTTGAAAATATCCACACTGAAGACCGTAAGAGAGTTACTGAAGCCGCTTTGAATGCCATGTCTGAGCAAAGGCCCTTTGAGGAGATTTTGAGAATTTTCCACAGCGGAAAGAACGACTGGGTTTGGATTCAGGCTCGCTCCACTCCAGTTTTTGATTCGGCCGGGAGACTTGCTTACTATAACGGGCTGATCGTAGATGTGACCGAGCGCAAGAAGGCTGAGCAAGAATTGCAGAAAGCCCATAACAATTTGGAACATCGTGTGAAGGAACGCACAACCGAGCTTTTGCAGGCAAACGAAAAACTCAGCCGGGAAATCTTGGAACGCAAGAGAGCTGAAGATGAACTGAGATTTCAAAAGGCCTACGCAGAGCAACTGTTCGATAACTTGCCCGACGCTATAGTGGCACTTGATAATGACGACAATGCTACCAAGATAAACCCCGCTTTCACGAAATTGTTCGGCTATTCCGTGAACGAGGCCTTGGGCCGTCCCATAAACGACCTGATTGCACCTACCGAAAGCTTTGAGGAAGCCCAAGGACTCAGCGCAGCAGCGATGCGCGGCGAAAGAATTGACATCGACGTGGTGAGAAAACGAAAAGACGGATCGCTGGTTGATCTTTCCCTCGTGGGTGCTTCGATCACCATGGATGGCTCCCAGACAGGTTTTCTTGGGATTTACCGGGACATCACGGATCGCAAGGAAGCCGCACGGGCCTTGCGACAGAGCGCTGAGCTTTACCGGACTCTCGTAGAATCCATTCCTTACGGTATTACAGAAACAGACCACGCGGGCAACATCACCTTTGTCAATTCAGCCCAATCCAGAATTACAGGTTACCGTAAGGACGAATTAATTGGATCATCGGTATTGTCTTTACTTCCATCCGACTTGGAACGAAAGGAGTTTATCGGTTTTGGAAAGTCAGTGTTAAAAGATCAGCCTCCTCCCGGGTCCTGGTTCGGACAGAATGTCATGAGGGACGGGAAAATAATAGATGTGCAGGTGGATTGGAATTATAGGAGAGATTTCGAGGGGGCACTTGTGGGGTTCGTCACCATTACCACCGATATCACTGCCAGGAAACAGGCCGAGGTGGCGTTGAAGGAATCAGAAGAAAAGTACCGGCTGGTTGTCGAAAATGCGAGCGAGGGCATCGCCGTAATCCAGGGCGGAGCCATCAAGTTTGCGAATTCACGGCTGGAAGAAATTATCGGATATTGTGAAAATGAGTTGATATCAATGCGTTTAATGGATCTTGTCCACCTGGATGACCAGGGGAAGATCAATAGTTTTGCTCAGGCGGTTCTCGAAGGTGGGCCGGTTTCAGGTCCCATGGTTATAAGGATTATTGCTAAGGACGTCAGCCTCAGATGGATCCAGGTCGGCGCGGTCCGGATCAATTGGGCTGGACAGCCTGCCATACTGTCTTTCGCGACTGACGTAACGGAAACAAAAAACCTGGAAGACCATCTTGTCAAAGTGGAAAAGCTCGAATCCATAGGTGTTCTTGCAGGAGGCATTGCGCATGATTTCAACAACTTGCTTACCGCGATCCTGGGCAACATCTCTCTGGTCCAAATCGGCCTAGCGCCTGACGACAAACAATATCACAGGTTGAGAGAAGCTGAGAAAGCATGCTACCGCGCCCGGGACTTGACCCATCAGTTGCTCGCTTTTGCGAAAGGGGGCGCTCCTGTAAAACAAACAGTTTCCCTGGAGGATCTGGTGAGAGACACGTGTGAGTTTTGCATGAGGGGAACCCATTGTATCAGCTCGATTTCCTTTCCACCTGACATTTGGACGGTGGAAGCTGATCCCGGCCAATTGGGCCAAGTTTTCACCAATGTCT
>CAIXMD010000425.1 GCA_903920415.1 uncultured Desulfomonile sp. | reverse complement strand
TGGGAGACTTTATCGAAGACAAGAAGATTCTGTCTCCTTCAGAGGCAGTTGTGGGGATGAGTTTGACGGAGCAGACCCGAAAGGTTCTTGCAACCCTGACTCCCAGGGAAGAGAAAGTCCTGCGAATGAGGTTCGGCATTGGTGAAAGGGCCGATCATACGCTCGAAGAAGTGGGCCAGGATTTTGACGTCACCCGTGAACGGATACGACAGATAGAGGCCAAGGCTTTGAAAAAGCTACGACACCCATCACGGAGCAAAAGATTGCGACCATTTATCGAAGGGTGAGGTTCATAGGGCAGACTGAGATCCAAGAAAGGTTGAATCCATCAATGAATTCGGATTTACAGATCATGCCGAGGCTTCGTCCCATAGAGCCGGTTGAACTCGCGGTTCAGGGCAGGCGAGTAATCGGTCTCAAAGACCCATTGCAGTTATCTGATAATGTGCTTTGCTTTCATCACGAAGCTCTGCCTCTATTAGCCATGCTTGACGGTAGGCACTCTCTTCTGGACATTCAGGCTCATCTCACCGCAAGGACTGGGCGGATTGTGTTTCTTGACGAGATTAAAGGTCTACTTGAAAAGCTTGACGAGTCTTTTCTGCTGGAAGGGGACCGGTTCAGGAAAGCCTTTGAGCAGAAAACCGCAGCTTACAGGCAAAACCCATTCAGGCCTTCTTCGCATGCCGGCAAGAGTTACAGCGATGATCCAGAGAAGCTTAAGGGAGAGTTGGGCTCTCATTTTGAGGCAGAAATGGGCGGGCCCGGCCACCCGGAACTTTTCTCCGACTCCAGGCGTCCGGTGGGAATCGTCGCGCCTCACATAGATATACGTGCCGGAGGAAAGAGTTTTGCTCATGCTTATCATGCATTGGCATCGGGCCAGCCGTCGGATATTTATGTTATTCTTGGCACTGGTCATGCCGGGGTGGAAAAAATGTTCACGGCCTGCTCCTTGGACTTTCAGACCCCTCTAGGGATAGTTCAGACGGATAGGGATCTGCTGGACTTACTCTCGTCCGAAATAGGCAGAGATGCAGCGCAGGAAGAGATCCTGCACGCCACCGAGCACGTCATTGAGTTTCAGCTCGTGTTCCTTCAGTACGTCTTTTCGAACCGGCACCAATTTACTATTCTTCCCATACTCTGTTCACTCTCCTATAACATTTTTGGCAAAGATGAATCATTTGCTGCCCAACGGGAGGTATTCAAACAATTTTGTGCGGCCTTAAAAAAAATTTGCCGGAAAAGTTCAAAATCGGTCTGTTTTGTGGCGAGCGCGGATTTGGACCATATCGGACCACAGTACGGGGATTCATTTGTTCCCCATCAAGGGACTGTGGCAAGGGCAATTGAAAAAGATGGCGAACTCATGGGTTCATTGGAGCGGTTGGACATCAATGATTTCATTAGCCGTGTGGCTATTGATAGTGATGCCAGGCGCATTTGCGGGTTTTCTCCTATCACAGCAATGTTTCATTGTATGGAGGCATCAGAAGCAAAACTTTTGAGCCTGGATCATGCCTACGTGGATGACAGAAATTCCTTCGTGAGTTTTGCCTCCATGATCTTTCATTGAAACCCCCAAGGATCACTCTGATTGACTTTTCTACGCCCTACATTGTAACAAAACAAAATGATTGTAATATTGTCTCTTCCGCCTTTTTCGTTAGCACGCCTTACCAACTGGTTGCAAATATCTTGTGGAGAATCTGCCTGGACAACTGTTTCCAGCAGCTCAGAATCCGAAAGCATTTCAGTCAAACCATCCGAGCATAACAAAATGCAGTCGTGGTTTTCTAACGGCTGATAAGATATGGCTGGTCTAATTTCTCCAGTTGTACCGAGGGCCATCAAGAGTGTGTGGCGGGCTGGATGAGTCCTGGCCTCTTCGGGAGTAATGAGACCCTCGGCCATCCAATGGGCGACCAAAGAATGGTCCTCTGTAAGACCAGTTATTTTGCCTGTTCTGAGCATATATGCACGGCTGTCTCCGATATGCCCGATGAGGACGTTATTTCCTCGGAGAAAAGCTAGAACGACGGTCGTTCCCATACCAATCCACGCAGGCTCCCTCATTGAAGCCTCCAGGATAGCCCTATCAGCTTCTCGTATGGCATCCTTGATGACAGAAAAGGCTTCTTTACCAAGTGCGAGCCCCTTCCTGACCTGCTTTGGGATTTCCTGCACCGCAAGTTTACTAGCAACTTCACCCGCATTGTGGCCGCCCATTCCATCGGCGACAATGAACAACCCCAATTCTTCGTCTATAAACAGGCTGTCCTCATTGGCGGTTCTCACCAGACCCTTATGCGTTTGATATCCAATTATCAAGTTCTGATTCATGGATCACAATACAGCAAGCCGTTACGTAGACGGTTCATTTACTTCATGGCGAAAACGTCCTCGTTTAGTAACATTTTACCACCTCAACCTCTGAGTTTCCATCGATTACGACGGACCAATACTAAAGGTTCACTACCGGAGGATTCCAACTCACGGAACTTGTTACTGATATGGTTGACTTATACGAGCAGGCCTTGACACTTAGGGCGATAACCGATAAGACGGCATCCTATCACGGACGTTCTCGGCTGAGAATTTCCGTCTTATTTTTTCGGAGGACCTTATGGAAATAGTAGCTAATCTACCAAGTCCAGAGGAATGTGCCTCTCAAATTCTTGACTACAGCGGGCACAAATTTGAACCGGACATCGCAGGGGATCTGTGGCTAAAGATTCTCCAGCACAAGTGGTTCCTGTCGGAAAAGCTCGGCAGGGATGTAGGCATAAAAGTGGCTTGCCTGGATTTTCTCGAAAACACGGACACTGTTCGGCAGGAACTCCGGGAGGAGGAGATCGCTCGGCTTCTTAGAGATCTCGGGGCGCAAATGGTGGATCGTTCTGTTTGGGACACGATTTCAGATTCCCAGCCTCCCAAGAGGATAGTGGCCAAGAGAATTATTTTGCCCCTCACAGAAACTGATCTCGCACAGAAACACGGCGTTATACCGCCGAGAACCATAATTTTCTTTGGCCCGCCTGGTACGGGCAAAACCTACTTTGTACGGGCAATAGCGAGTGTTCTTCAGTGGTGGTACATCGAGGTCAGTCCAAGCGATCTTATGGCTGACGGTCAAGACCGTCTCGGTCGTAATCTCAAACTCCTTATGGAAGGGGCAGCCGGTTTGGATGAAGCTGTCATATTTATTGATGAGTTCGAGGAGATCGCAGGCAATAGGGATCAAGCCTCACGTATCGACAAATCTATCACCAACGAGTTTCTCAAACAGGTGCCACTTCTGAAGAGACGGGCGGGGAAAATCCTTCTTGTATGTGCTACAAATTATATACGAGACCTCGATGCAGCCTTACTGAGGCCAGGGCGATTCGATTGCATTATTCCTGTAGGAGGCCTCGATGTGCAGGGTCGCCGCACCATTTTCGACTATTACCTTTCCAAGACGAACTCCGGAAAGGTTGATACGGATAAGATAGTTTCTCTGATCCCTCTTTTTACACCTGCAGACATCGAGTATCTGTTCCAGAAGGTCTCACAGGTCGCGTTCGAAAGGGAATTGGTAAGGGGTGAAGACTACCGGCTTACTACAGACATCTTCCTCGAACTACTGCCCAAAGTCCGGCCGTCGCTCTCAGAAGAGATTATAAAAGAATTTGAGCTGGATTGCATCGATTATACACGTTATTGATAGGCTCTCATAAGGCTTAGATGATATGATATGAATCCGAATAATTTGTCTCGGGTTAGATTGTGAGGAACAAAGCGGAATGAAGCTTGGCAGAATCAGTATTCTGTGTTGCCTCCTATTATTGCTTAGTGGGGGTGTTTCTTGGAGTAGCCAACTTAACTCTATCATTGAAACCCAAGTATTACGGATACTTGCCACAAAATACTCTGGATACTATCACAAGCCATGGAAAACACCAGACTTCAATACAGTAAAAGGTAGCGCATTTTTTTTCAGAGATGAAAAAAACTTTCCTGGTATGACAGGACTTATCTTGACCAATGCACATGCAGTTTCCATGGCCCAAAGCATAAAGGTGTCAAACGGGCGTGAGAAGAGGCAATATACGGTGCGGCAAGTGGGAATCTGCAACTCCGCAGATTTCGCAGTGCTCCAGATGGAACCTGAGGAGCTGGTGACCTACGAACGGCTCAACGGTCCAGTCACACCACTGGAACTAGGTGACAGCGACATGCTCCGGGTGGGCGACAAGGTCACGGGATGGGGATACCCCCTGGGAGGGGAGAGGCTGAGCAAGTCTGAACAGGGAGAGATCAGCAGGATAGAGGTGAGCCAATATGCCCATTCGCTGGATCGCTGGCTCATGGTCCAGGCATCATTACAGCAAAATAGGGGTAACTCCGGGGGGCCTGTCCTTAAGGACGGGAAAGTGGTGGGGATTGCATTTCAAGGAATGAGGACCAGTGACAGAATTAATTTTTTTGTTCCGATCAACCTGGTGAAGGATCTCATACCATTATTAGACAAACAGGACCTTCTCCCCCGTTGGGGTTACGTAGTCCAACCGCTGTTCCCGAGGCTGAAAGATTTCTACAATCTCGAACTTGACCAGGGAGGGGTACTTCTCGACTACGTCATTCCTGATGGCGGTCCCTCCAAATTCGGTCTGGTCAATAACGATATCTTGATGGAAATAGACGGGCATGAAATTGACAACTTCGGGGAAATTTACTTTGAGCCCCTTGGTCAGAAGGTTTATTTCAGCGAGATTCTGAACCGTAAGAAGGTCGGTGAGGACTTAGCGGTAAAGGTTATACGGGAAGGCAAGGTATTAGAGATCCGGGGAAAGATTACGCCTGGGCTGCCAAGGCTTGTTCCTAGGATTTTTACCCGTGCGAATTACTTTATTTACTGTGGGATAGGTTTCGTAGAATTGACCTTGAATTGCATAGATAATCTTGGAAAATCGGGAGATACATTTCGGGCCAAGTACGAGGATCAATTTCCGGATCTCCCCTATCAAAAAATCGTGATCATATCCGAGATATTTCCTGAATACGGATTAGTCGACACGTCATCATACCTCAAGCGAGTGGAAAAGATCGACGGCGGCCATGTGCTGAATGTCGAGAGTCTCTACAGCACCATTGAATCATTAGCTAAACAGGGGAAGAAAAAAGTGCTTCTGGAACTGGAGGGTCATATTCAGTTGCCTATCGATTTCGAGCGAGCACCGGAATTGGACGCAATGATTAAAGAAAAGTACGGCATACTCTACATGAAAACCCCAGTCTGGCTCAACACGCCGAGAACCTGAAAATCTGACCTGCCCGCCAAAACAGAAAGAGGAATTACCAGATTAAGTGGGGGGTCGTGAAGCACTTAGGCATAAACCCACCAGATCATCTATCGCTGCCGTTCCCATGCACACTACGGTATCAGCTCCGCCCCAATAGATCTTAACAGTGCCGTCGTCTTCGGGGATTGCACCACAGGTGAAGACCACGTTGTGGACATAACCCGTCACCTCCCATGGATCCTCGGGTTGAAGAATCCACTCGTCAGCAACGCCCAGAATCTTTGCCGGATCTTCAAGATCGTGCAGAGCTACGCCCAGCCGATAAACTGCTCCATCCATGGTCTGGAAGACTCCGTGATAGATATGAAGCCAGCCTTGGGATGTCCGAAAAGGCGTCGCTCCTGGGCCGATTTTCATCTGATCCCAATGGTAAGGGGCCGGCTTCATGATCACTTGAGAATCACCCCAGTGAACAAGGTCAGGGGAGAATGAAATCCAGATAGACCACGGAGCTATTTCAGTATGCGGACGGTCAAGACGAGCAAATCGCCCTTGAAACTTGTCGGGAAAGAGTACCACATTGCGACAATCGGCTTGAGTGATCAGGGCTACTCGTTCAACGGACCTAAAATCAAGAGTTTTGGCAAGACCTATTCTTACACCATGCCTGGAATAAGCGCTGTAAGTGATGAGAAAATCATTGTCAATTTGACATATACGAGGATCTTCAATTCCGAATTCCTCATACTCTGCGAAAACACCTTCTCTCGCAGGTACCATAAAGGGTTCGGGGTCAACAATGAAATTACAGCCGTCTTTGCTCCTCGCCAATCCCAGTATGGACCGGCCATTTCTGAGATGC
>CAIXMD010000424.1 GCA_903920415.1 uncultured Desulfomonile sp. | reverse complement strand
CGGCAGTTCTCTTTACCGCCCTCATTTTTTTCGGGAGCGTGGCTCGTTTGTTGGCTATTATCCTTCCTTGGAAGTTTTCAAGGTTCTCCCGTTCCACGAAGAGAAATTTTCCGGAAACGAGAAAAATCTCTCGAAATACTGGGTTGTTTTTGGTCCTTACTAGTGATAACATCTTACGGATTACACAATTTGCCCAATATTGTAAGGGCAGACTTGAATGAAGGAGGGCTTTCGAATGCCTACGTTGGAGATTGAAGGTAAAAACTTTGACGTTGACGAGGACGGTTTCTTGCAGGATCCGGACCTATGGAACGAGGAAGTTGCGGCTCTTTTTGCCAAAACCGAGGGAATCCAGGAAATGACAGACGAGCACTGGAAGGTTGTTCATTATCTGAGAAACTATTACATGGAATTCAACATCGCTCCTATGATCCGAAAAGTTTGCAAGGACACCGGCTTTAAGCTGAAGAAGATTTACGAGCTGTTCCCATCCGGACCGGCGAAGGGCGCCTGTAAGGTGGCTGGACTTCCCAAGCCCACCGGTTGCGTTTGACCCGCTGATTGCAGCCCCCGGGAGTGCGAGACCGCGCTCCTCGGCTTTAACGTGGAATCGATCATCCACTCCGGGGGTGAACAACATCCTTGCTTCTTATGCTACTGCTGGAAGTATAGTGAATTGGGGGGTTAAAGCCGTCAAGAGCGAAAAGGTTTGCTCGGAGGAGTTGGTACGCGCAGAGAGGGCCGAGCGTGCTTCGGATGTGCTTACACATCTCAGCGGCCGGCGCGGTAAGACGAATCTATTGCGAGGATTTACCCTTTAACCGCGTCCTCGTCTTCTTGGTTTCGAGCAGTAGTTGTAGTTCCAATCCTTGAAACTGCGCGTCCTGTGCCAACTGTGAAGCTTGCCTTGAAAGACTTACCGACTGACGTTTCAATTGTTCCAGCTTCCTAGCGCAGTTCACCAGGTCGGTTTGCGGCGTACGGTTCATATTCCCCTCAGGGTCACGAAGCGTCTGAGGCAAGCTTGCGTCCTGGATACACCTTTGCACCTCCCGCAGTTGACCTTGCAAAAGTGCGTTTTGCTGAACAAGCATGTTCTGCTGAATCTGAATGCTGCTGGGTTTCCCAGTGGATCTGCTTGCCGGTTTGGCTGAAGTTGCTTGGGTTTGTTGCGCATCAGCGAACTGAACACCAGATAGCCACACAATCCCCAAGACGCAAATTAATTTAATACCTGACAGCATTCTTCAGTCCTTCAACGACACAAATGAAAAGTTCCAGGCGCAACTACTGCCTCAATGTTCCCATTCTTCTCTCCAGCAGGGCCTGGTTTATCCTGTAAGCGACAAGCGATATGTAATAGTCTCCTTCAGCCAGTGATAGTTGCCTCTGCGCGTCCAGCACCTCAGTGTAGGTAGCAACCTGCTCCTTATATCTTTCCTGGTTGATCCGAAAGCTTTCACGCCTGAATTCGACGGCCGCGCGGTTGTCCTGGATATTGCTTTCAGAACGTTTCATGTCCTCGTAAGCCGTCTTGACCTCTTGCATTATCTGCTCGACAAGCTGTTCCCGTGCCACGAAAGCCCTAGCCTGAGAGGCCCGTCTTTCTTTAACCGTTTCACGACGGCGGAACATATCAAAAGTCCACGTAAGAATCCCCTGAACACGCCAATCATTTACCGCTTCGGGATCGAACGGGTTCCAGTCGTCATTAAATCTGGAACCTGCCACCTGGACCGCCATCGTTGGGAGCAAATCGGCTTTCGAGGATTTGACAAGAGCCATGGCCTGATCCACCGAGATGTTTGCCTGCCTTATCTCAAGCCTGTTTCCCGCTGCTACGGAGTAGATGTTTGGAATATTATAGCTGTTAGGACGGTAAGAGATGTCGTGTTCTACCTGGGTGGGCGTCTCCTGGGGGTAACGCAGCAGAAGGTTCAGTGTGGCTCTGTATTTTTGAATATCGCTGAGCGACTGTGTT
>CAIXMD010000423.1 GCA_903920415.1 uncultured Desulfomonile sp. | reverse complement strand
CACAAGGACGGATAGACCGAATAGACCAAATCGACGGCCTACCTGAAACAGCCTTTTCCATATGGGATTACAAGAGCGGCAGCTCAGACAAATATCAAAATCAGGACGCTTTCCAAAATGGCCGCATCATACAGCACGCCCTTTACATTGAAATTGCCTCGGCGCTTCTCAAGAAAAAAGTTTCTCATACAGCCCTCGTTGCTCATTTTGGGTATTTTTTCCCGGGGAACCGCAGCCGAGGTGTTCGTGTAACCAGATTGCCTGACTTGGTGCCATCAGCGTTGGAGATTGTGGAAAATCTTTGCCGAATTGTTGCCTCAGGCTCTTTCATAGCCACCAACGATTTCAATAAAGACTGCACTTTTTGCGATTACACGATGATTTGTGGTGATTTACGATCAGTATCCGAAGCTGCCGGACTCAAGTTGAAAAACAAGGCCAACGATGAGTTAAAGCCGGCCAGTGAACTGAGGATCAACCACTGAAAGTCAGATTACTACATGATAATTAGTGACATGAATGGAAAGGCGAAATCTTGAAACTTTGCAAAGCTGTCAAACCGCCGGATGAGGTCAATCGTTCGATAATACTCGAAGATCTTGATAGCACTCTCCTCGTTGAAGCAGCGGCTGGGACCGGAAAGACTACCAGCATGATCGGCAGAATGGTCCGGCTCTTGGCAACGGGCAAGTGCCGGACTGATACCATGGCAGCGGTAACTTTCACTCGTAAGGCTGCTGCTGAACTGCGTTCCAGGTTTCAGATCGAGTTGGAGAAAGAAGTCCGCAACACACACTCTTGCTCCAAAGATTTGTTGAGCAAGGCCCTCAACAATGTGGAGCGCTGCTTCATAGGGACGATCCATTCTTTCTGCAGCCGCATGCTTAGAGAGCGACCGGTGGAAGCCGGAGTACGTTTGGACTTTCAAGAGATAGACGAAACAGAAGACCAGGGTCTCCGATTCCGTGCTTGGAATCAATACCTTACAGGACTCTATGCAGACGATGCCCCAATACTCGGAGAGCTGGAAGATCTCGGAGTGGAAATCGGACAGCTTGAACCGTCGTTTATGAGGATTGCCAACTACCCGGATGTGGATGACTGGCCGGCCACAAAGGTTTCCCTGCCGGATCCGGAGCCTGCGAAAAAGGCATTGGCCGATCTGGTCAATCACATGGAGCAGCTCTTGCCGGTTCTCCCTCAATACCCCGGAAATGACAAGCTGATTCCCAAGTACCATTTGATACCTCTTATGTACAGGCAGGCACGCGGCTTCGCACATGTCTACGAACTCATGGACATCCTAGCTGAATTCAAGGAGCTGGATCCTGTTTTCAAGATGTGGCCTGGCGGAGCATCCCAGGCTAAATATGAGCTTGAGAAGTGGGATCAATTCAGACATCAATACGCGGAACCTCTAGTGAAGTCGTGGAAAGAACATCGGTACGAGCCCATATTGAGGGCAATTCTCCCTGCAGTGGCTATTTACGATAAGCTCAGAGAAGAATCCGGAAAACTCAATTATTCAGATTTGCTCATGCGGGCTGCTGGACTTCTCCGAAATAATCCAAAGGTGAGGGAATATTTTCTGAAGCGTTTCACACATCTGTTGATAGACGAATTTCAAGATACCGACCCTGTACAGGCCGAAGTCATGATGCTCCTCGCTGCTGACAATCCTCACGAGGCAGACTGGCACAAATGTCGACCTGTTCCTGGTGCTCTCTTTGTGGTGGGAGATCCAAAGCAGTCCATATACCGGTTTCGACGCGCGGATATTGTTACGTATAACCAGGTCAAAAAGATTATCACTCGAAATGGAGGGAAGGTCATAACGCTTTCGGCAAATTTTAGAACTCTCGGCCCGATCGTTGAGTGGGTCAATGGTTCCTTCGAGCACGAATTCAATAAATTCCCTGGAGAATGTTCTCCAGAATACGTGCCCTTGCTGAGGGTTAGAAATGACGGCGGCGGGTCAGATCTGGCTGGAATCCGTACGCTTCGAATTCCAGCCGGCTACTCTACCAAAGAAAAAATAGCCTTATACGAAGCTGATTTCATTGCAAGAACAATCCGTAACGCCATAGACAAAGGCCTCACCGTTCATAGGACCACCTCGGAAATCGAAGCGGGTTTAAAAACTGAGGCACATCCGGGCGACTTCCTAATCATCACTCCCAAAATGGCCAACCTGACCGCCTACACACGTAAACTCCAGGACCTGGCAATCCCTCATCAAGTCACCGGCGGCAGCGCCTTCAACCAGGCGAGTGAGCTGTCACTACTACACACGTGCCTCGTAGCAGTAACTCAGCCTGGTAACCAGATAGCCCTATTAGCGGTGTTACGAGGAGAACTATTCGGGATCAGCGATCCCGACCTGTATGATTTCAAACTGGCAAAAGGACGATTCTCCTATCACAGCGAGGTTCCGGACTCACTTGACACCACCATTTCAACTCCTTTCAAGGAAGCTTTCAGAAGATTACAGAATTACCGCCGCTGGCTGACGGAAATGCCACCCGTAACGGCTGTTGAGAAAATAATTGCCGATTTGGGGCTGGATGTTAGGGCTGCTGCGAGTGTTGGAGGCAACGTCCAGGCGGGGAGCCTTCTAAAGGCCATTGAATTGCTCAGAAAAGCGCAAGCAGAACTTTGGACCGTGCCCGATCTTGTCGATTACCTGGGAAGACTCACAGTCCAGCGGGAAGATCACGATGCTATTCCTGTGCTGCCTCAAGGAGACTCAGTAGTACGGGTAATGAACCTTCACAAGGTCAAAGGGCTTGAGGCGCCCATAGTCTTTCTTGCGGATCCCACGGGCAGTTCAAATCACCAGCCTATAGTGCATATAGACCGGTCTGGCCGGAAAGCCTGCGGTTACCTGGCCATCGAGGGAACCCTCTGGGGACGCAACAGGAGCCACATTTTAGCTCAACCCCAAGATTGGGATTTTTATGCCGCGAGAGAAAAACAGTTCCAGGACGCTGAAAAGCTTCGTCTCTTATATGTGGCTGCCACAAGGGCCGGATCTCTGTTGTGTGTGTCTCAGAGGTCAAGCAGGAACAACCAAAACCCTTGGGCGTTTTTCGAAACTCTCACCAAGAGTTTTCCTGTTCTTGATGACCCCGGCACGCAGCAAAT
>CAIXMD010000422.1 GCA_903920415.1 uncultured Desulfomonile sp. | reverse complement strand
ATATCGAATCCATCCCCGGCCTGGAAGGATTTCTGATCGATTCGGATGGCAGCATCCACCAGTCTCCAGGTGCGACTGCCATGATCGAATTACAACCGCAGGGCAATTAGTGACACGAATTGGAACTCAATCATCTCCCTTGCCCCTGACTCTTACCTTTTTTAGCTTGATAGATTTTCTTCAACAGTCTATAATAACTTTGTTCGAACCTATGAATTCTCTATTGTGATGGGCATTTTGAAGAACCTTATTTTGGGCCTGAGCTTGCTCACTCTTCTGACTTTAAACGGCTGCATAAGCTGTCTGCCGCAATACACCGCGCCTCCGGAACCTCCTCCTTCGGCATGTTATCCCTCCGGTCATGATCCTTTTGTGCCTATGGACCACAATCCTTCGCTCTTGAATCCTTGGGACCTCTTCAGCGCCCTGCTCGCACCCATGTTGTATGGACCACCCCGCTAATTATTCATTAATCATTGAGATTCAAACAAAGGTTTTATTGGCTCGGTCAGCGGAGAACACTGAGTGTATCGTTCCGGAACAAGTTCACCCGAAAACCAATTTAACCTGTTGAAATATCAAATAGCGGCTTGTGAGACTCTATCTCAGGGCACTGGTTCACATGGCAGGGTCCCTCCACAGAATGAAAGGGCACTAGCAGCAGCAATCCGAGCTTCGCTCAGGGCTCTATAAATTTGTACGTATCTTTTCATTATTTTCTTTCGAGTGCTCAGCACAGCCAAGGCGTAGTTGGTGGAAACAGCAGGATGGTCGCTGTTGTATGCACTTAGCGCTGGCACCACTCGTTTGTAAAGTCTCAAATAGTACTTGAATACTCTTACTCCGCAATCCGCATTAGTTTCCGGATCGAGAAGATCAGCGTATCTCAGGCCGAACTTGTTAGCCCAGGAAGGCGCATGAATCTGGAACATGCCGCGGCAATTCTGGTTGTTAACAATGTTTGTTCTGAATCCGCTTTCAACATGGACAATTGCCATGTAAAGCCACATGTCTCCGCAAGTCACTTTACCGAAATGTCGGTTTCCCGCTCTAGCTATGGCAGCGCTGATTTGATGAGCGTTCTTGAGGTCGATCCTTCCTTCGGTCATCTCAGTGATAATGAGGGAGCATATAGGCATGGCATCAGGATTTAACCTTCCGTCTCCATGCGCTGCCATCGGAATCAACTGAATTAGAGAAAACAGTACCGCCAGCATGATTCCCCTAATCATACACCCTCCCACCGGCAGTGGACCTCACACCTGATATAATTCCACAGGCGGGTCGGTCCTATCCCTGCCGATCCCCGTATCGAGAATTTTGATTATTTGGAAAATTCCGGCTTCTTAGGAGCAGGCACTTGAGAAACTCCCTTTGCCGTTGTCTTGACCGTGCCTTTTTCGAAATAGGCAAAAGGCATATCGAGCGGAGCAAGCACGATATTTGTGGATCCTTTGACGAAGTCAAGACAGGGATTGAAGAGGCCGAACGTGTTTTTCAGGCAGCCGGTAAAAAGGCCTTCAGTGCTTTCCAAGACCGTTGTTCCACCCCGATAAAGGGTTCCGGTGATCTGAGATGCGTAAGAGCCCTTATGGGGTGCTCCGGCAATAGCTGGTGTCGCTAAAACAGCCATAATAAACAAGAAGATAGTCATCTTTGCAATATTATTCATTGGTTAAACCTCCAGTTCAAATTAAAAGCACATGATTATTTCAGATTATTGATTGTTTTGTCAATAAAGAACCGACCTTTATTTTCGATCCGGTTTATGGTAAACTTTATGAAAATCTTTAGGCAGAGGTTCACACATGAAGACGTGCATAGCCATGGTTTCGGTAATCGTCTTGGCTTTGGCGAATGCCGCTCTCGCTCAGATGGCTCAGCCACAGGCCTATCCTTCTCAGAGTTCGCCTATGTATGACCAGTCTTACAGAGGCCCGACCAACATGTACGGACAGCCTGTGCTTTCCGTTCAGCCCAAGCCACAAGACCAATCCGGGCAACAGCCCAATGACGGTCTCATTCCCATGGCTGCTCAAGGACTACAGAGTGTGGGCAGCTATTTTTGGAGTTATATGCCGGCACCGGTCCGCGGTGTGGAGTCCCCCTATACAGTCGCACCGGGATCGGGGAACGTTTCCGTTAACTTTGTTCCAGGTTCAAACTGATTGCGTTTGTCTGTTAACAAATTTCATTTGGGGGCTTCCGTCGTAATGAAATTCTATTTATTAAGTCAGACTGCTGCAGTTGAAACAACAGGTTTAAGAAGTGCTCTCTGAGAAAGACCTCGAAAGTCTGCAAATTGCCTCTTCATCACTTCGGAACCAGGTAACGATCTACGTCAACAGAACTGGAATTGAATCCCCTTTCGAGAATAATCTCTTAAACATCGCGCGTCAGATAACAGGAGTGTCGCTGAATAGGGTTACAATTGCCGACGGACAGGAATCCTTATTTCCAACTAAACCCTCTTTCACCTTATCTGACGGGAAATGCAGGAACATTCATTACTTCGCAGCTCCGGAGGGCAGTGAATTTCAGCCTTTTCTAGAAGCGTTGATCTGGCTGGGGCAAGGAAAACAACGTTCAGCTTCGGACGCATTTGAGACGCTAAAGAAACTGCGATCTCCTACCCATCTGCTCATTTTCATCGCAGCAGCATGCCCCCATTGTCCGCAGACCGTACGCTCCGCAATATCGCTAGCGACTCACTGCCCTTTGATCACCCTAAGTGTCGTTGATGCACTTGAATTCCCAGACCTAGCCTCTCGTTATAAAATCAAATCTACCCCCACTCTCATAGTTGACGACGGCTTGACCCTGGTAGGCGTTGTGACAATCGAAGAGCTGATTGCTCACCTAGTGAGAGAAGATGACGTTGCTTCGCTCAGTTTAGTCCTTGAATCCATGATCAATTCCGGCCGTGCGGAGGATGCTGCAGGCATAATATGTAATAAGCGCAGGCCGGACGCTATAATACCAGTATATCGGTCACAGGCATTCTCTTTGCGAATGGGTGCTTTGGTTGCCATGGAAGAGGCTCTCCTTAAAGACCGTAGTATTTTTGATACTGTCATTGATGAATTTACGGCTCTTCTATTCCAAGAAGACCCAGGTCTGAGAGGCGACACGGCCGCTTTTCTCGGCAAGACCGGCAACCCAGCAGTCATACCGGTCTTACGTAAAATTGCCGCCCAAGACCCTGATCCGGATGTACAGGAGGCAGCACAGGAAGCACTGGACCTCCTCGAAAAGTGAAACTTGCCGCTCCCTAACATTTCGTTTCACCTGCCCGCATCTAATCTACTGATTCAATTCCCTTGGTGTCCAAGCAACCATTCGTAATAATTCTGAACGCCGGATGACGGATCAACCAATTGATTGATTGAGTCAGCTATCCGGCTATATTCAGGGAAGGCAGGCGTCCTGTAGAAGGTATTACATGAATTATTCCTCTGATAATCACCCTTCCGAACGGTAGAACAGAATGAACAGGCACCCCCTAAAGCCCCTGCGCAGAGCCTGTGAATTCAATAAAATTTAAATCCATTTCTTACGCGTCCTTCTCTGCAACAGCCTCAGACCTCCGAGATCTATTCGACCTGCTGGCTGATCGGGAATGAGCTTTGTCTAGTTTTGAACTCGCCTTCTTTGTCGAAACCACTTTTTTGTTTCCGCTTTCCTTGTCATCAATGCGGTGCTGGTTGACCTCTGGGATGTTAGTTTGAGGACTATATCTCAGGGCAATTTTCAAGACCTCGTCCATATGTTTGACGAACTTAAATTCCAGCCGACGCCGGATGTGCCTCGGAATTTCTTCCAAATCCTTTTCATTCTGCTCTGGTGCAATTACGATATAGATCTGGGCTCTCAGTGCAGCGAGAGCCTTCTCCCTGAGCCCACCGATAGGCAGAACCCTCCCTCTCAAAGTTATCTCGCCCGTCATTGCCACATCAGACCTGACTGGAATGCCGGTCAGGGCACTTACGATAGCGCTAGCCATGGTGACCCCGGCAGAAGGGCCATCCTTGGGAATCGCTCCCGCAGGGACATGTACATGAATATCCTTGGAAAAATAGAATTTTTCCTTCATCCCAAAGAGCGCCGCCCTGGAACGGAAGTACGACATTGCTGCCTGTCCTGATTCTTTCATAACATCGCCAAGTTGACCAGTCAGCAGGAGGCTTCCCTTGCCTTCCAGAGGAGTGGCCTCGATGTGCAGTACATCGCCTCCGTAAGGGGTCCACGCCAGTCCCACAGCTACTCCCACTTCGTCGTTTCTCTTCTCCTGGTCGCGCAGAAACTTGGGAACCCCAAGAAATTTGTTGAGGTTCTTGGCAGTGATCCTCGGTATT
>CAIXMD010000421.1 GCA_903920415.1 uncultured Desulfomonile sp. | reverse complement strand
TGTGGAATCATCCTGGTATTTCGACCGTTACGCATGCCCCCACTATGACAAAGGTATAATTGACCCGGAAACTGATCGATATTGGCTACCGGTGGACCAGTACATCGGGGGAATTGAACATGCAATTCTCCATCTTTTATATTCACGATTCTTTACCAAGGTTCTCAGGGACATGAACATCAAAGCAGGGGACGAACCATTCACAAACCTTCTTACACAGGGAATGGTCATTAAGGATGGGGCCAAGATGTCCAAATCCAAGGGAAACGTTGTGGACCCGGAGGATCTCATTAATAGCTACGGCGCAGACACCGTAAGGTTATTCTGTCTTTTTGCCGCGCCACCCGAAAGAGATCTTGAGTGGACACCCGAAGGCGTAGAGGGAGCATCGCGGTTTCTGGGTAGGGTTTGGAACCTAGTCTACCAGCACAAGGACCGAGAGCAAGCCCCTGAAAATGAAGAAGAGAATAGTCGTGCCATGGACTTGCGCAGGCTCACTCATAAGACAATCAAAAAGGTCACCGAAGACATAACGAATCGGTTTCATTTTAACACGGCAGTAGCGGCCATCATGGAGATGATGAACGAATTGGCTCGAGTCACTCCGGAAGAGGCCCGCAGTTCACCGAAAATTGCTGCCGCTCTTTACGAGGCCATTCGGACTATAGTTATTCTCCTTTCTCCTTTTGTGCCTCACGTGGCAGAAGAACTTTGGGAGGCGTTGGGGGAGAAGCCGGGAACGGTCAGAATTCCTTGGCCGACCTTTGATCCCGACCTGCTTAAGCAGGATCAGATACTTATCGTTATTCAGGTCAACGGAAAGAAAAGGTCCGAGATCACAGTGCCAATCGAGGCTTCCGAAGACGAAATCAAACAAGCTGCAATGTCCGAGGCTAACGTTCAGAAATTCGTCGAGGGGAAAACCGTACGCAAAATGATTCTGGTTCCCGGAAAATTGCTTAATATAGTTGCAAGCTGATCACGGTCGCAATCAATGATCTTGGACAGGGCAAAGCCTTGGACTCGCGTTGATTCATACCCACTATGACGGGATCAGCCGGGAAAAGGTGAGGATTGAGTAAAATTTGGTTCCAAATTCCTTTTTTGGCCGTACTCACACTTTCCGGTTGTGGTTACCGTTTCAGTGGGGGACCGGGTGAGAGCCCATTTCCTCCCGACTTGAAAACCATTGTCCTGGAGAGTGCTGTCAACAGCACCACGGTCACAGGGATAGAAACCGAGTTCACCAACGGTCTGCGGAGGGAATTTGCTCTGGGAACGAGGCTGATTCCTGTCATAAGTGGTGGAGATCTCATACTGAAAACCATTATCGCCTCCTTCGAAGATACTCCCTCTGCCTACCGGGCCGATGGGAAAGAGTCAACGAGAATCGGGACTCTAAAAGTTGTTTGCTCCCTGGAACGTTCGGATACGAAAAAGATTCAGTGGAAAAAGGACTTTTCAGCTTCCTATACCTACGATGTAACTGATTCCATTGCAGAAACTCTCTCCAATCGGCGTCGGGCAATCTCTCGGATTACAAGGGATCTCATACCGAGAATTCACCGCTCAATGTACGATAGTTTCTAACGGGTAAGGTACGCGGTACGGTTGCGGTACAAAGCATTTTGTGTGAAAATTCCTTATTGTCGGTGTTGAAATTTTTTAGAAACATGAGGGGAGGATGCGTCTATGGGTAGGAAGAAGATCACCGTGATTGGAGCCGGGAATGTTGGAGCTTCGGTTGCTGCCTATGCTTCAGCTCAGGAACTCGGCGACGTAGTGCTCGTGGATATTCTTGATGGGATTCCACAGGGTAAGGGCTTGGACTTGTTCGAAACTACGCCGGTTCTCGGAGTGGACACCAGCGTCGTCGGCACCAACGATTACAAAATATCTCAAGATAGTGATGTCATCATTATCACGGCAGGGATTGCCAGAAAACCCGGAATGAGCAGAGACGACCTCCTTGCAACAAATGTAAAAATTGTCGGGGAAGTGGCGGAAAAGGCAGCATTTTACTCGCCCGGTGCAATAATGATTGTTGTATCGAATCCACTGGACGCCATGGTCTACACTGCGTGGAAAAAATCGCAATTCGAGCCCAGACATATCATCGGTATGGCAGGCGTTCTTGACACAGCCCGTTTACGCAGCTTCATCTCTGAAGAGATCGGTGTTTCCGTAGAGGATATTCATGCCCTCGTGCTGGGAGGACACGGAGACACTATGGTTCCTCTTACCCGCTATTGTTTTGTGGGCGGCATTCCTGTGACCAATTTCATATCCTCCGAACGTCTTGAAGAAATTGTTCAGAGAACCCGCCAAGGAGGTGCTGAAATCGTGGGCCTCCTCAAGACCGGCAGTGCCTACTATGCTCCATCCGCTTCCGCCGTCCAGATGGCTCGTTCCGTACTCTTGGACAAGAAGCGGCTCATGCCGGTTGCAGCTTATTTGGATGGTGAATTCAGCGAGCGCGGCATTTTCGTTGGCGTACCTGCAATCCTCGGTTCTGCCGGTGTGGAAAAGGTCGTGGAGGTGGATCTCACCCCGCAAGAGATGGCCGCATTCGGAAATTCTGTAGCCGCAGTGAGGGAGCTTGTGAAAGAAGTCGACCGATTTTTGTAACTGGAAGGTCATGACAAGAAATGTCCTCAAAGAGCTATAATTACACGGATTAAAGTTGGTAGAAGGAACTTATTACATAGAGACGTACGGGTGTCAGATGAACGAGCACGACTCTGAAAAGATGTCCGCCTTGCTTGAAAGAATGGGTCTGACTGCCGTTTCTTCTCCCGAAAGGGCCGAAGTGATCGTCATTAACACGTGTTCCATCAGAGAAAAAGCGGAACACAAAGTTTACAGCGCGTTAGGGAAACTTAAGCCCTTGAAGGCAAAAAATCCCAGGATGGTCACCATAGTATCGGGATGCGTTGCTCAGCAGGAGAAAGAAGGGCTCCTAAAGAAGGCGGGCTATCTGGATGCAGTTCTAGGGACGCACTGTATAGACGAGTTGCCTGAATTGGTCGAACAGATAAAAAAGACTGGTGAGAGAATAGCGCGAACAGCGTTTTCCAAAGATGTAAAATCCCTTCATGTCACCGCGCACGGTCGAGGACGCAGTCCTGTTTGCTCCTACGTCACCATAATGCAGGGTTGTTCAAATTTTTGCTCGTACTGCGTGGTACCCTTCACGAGAGGGCCGGAACAAAGCCGCCCATTTCAGGAGATCCTGGATGAGGTAAGCGCACTCACACAAAAGGGCATAAGAGAGATCACGCTTCTGGGACAAAATGTGAACGCGTACGGAAACTCTCATGACATGCATATTTCATTTGCCCATCTTCTGGAAAAGTTGCACAAGGTTCAGGGGCTCAATAGGATACGATTCACTACCTCTCACCCGCGCGACTTCCATGAAGACCTAATATCGGCAATAGCTGATTTGGATTCGGTTTGCGAACACGTTCACCTGCCGCTTCAGGCCGGGTCAGATCGCATCCTCAAGGCGATGAGAAGAGGCTATACCCTGGACTATTACCTTGGCAAAGTGGCCAAATTACGCTCCAGGATTCCAAAAATAGCCATAACTTCCGATATAATTGTAGGTTTTCCTGGAGAGACTGAAGACGATTTTCTTCAAACCTTTGAAGCACTGCAACAAATACGTTTCGATCAGATTTTCTCGTTCAAGTATTCTCCGAGACCTGGGACCGGGGCCAGTTCTTTGCCGGGGCAGGTCCCTGAGGAGGCTAAGACCTCCCGACTGGCAGAAGTCCAAACCCTTCAGGATCAAATTACTCAGCACTATCACAAATTGGCGGAAGGGACTGAGGAAGAAGTGTTGATCGAGGGAATAAGGATTAAAACTGGCCAGCCTTTTGGACGAACCAGGACAAATAAGATCGTAAACCTTGAGTCGAGCCAAGATATTAGCGCTGGTGAGACAGTAAAAGCCAAAATCATTAGAGGTCTCAAACACTCTATGATTGGGCGGAAGATTTCCTAATCAGAGTATGCAGGCAATAAAAAAGGCCCGACCGAAGGGGTCGAGCTGGGAGACGCCGTTACACGGCCGGGCTCACAAAACATAAAGGCCGATGAGAGGGAGAGGGTTTTCTAGGGTCGTCTTAATTACACGTCGGAGTCTTTCGAGTTATCATCTTGGGAGAGACCCCAGCATCGACGATCGTGCTCCACCCTTGCCTTGCCATCGGCCGAACAAATCCTGTAATCAGAATATGAAACCGCCTTCGAGGAAACCACCTGAGAGAATGTTCTTGAAGACGAAGTCGTACTGGGTTTTCTTCAGATCGACCAGGCGATATCCACCTTTCACATAGCCCGAACGACCACAATTAAGGGGAATTGAATATCTTGCCCCGGCTTCCACGTCCGCTCCCACGGTATCATCAAGGAAGATTCCACCGGCTTTACAGTCCCATGACAAAGTCCCGCCGTTAGGTGCGGTTTTGAAGCAGCGCTGGAATTCCATGCCGGCCATTGCCGCATTGATACTGTTGCTCCAGGTCGGACTGCCCCAGGCCCCGCAGAAGTTACAACCCAAGGTGATTTTGGTGTCCGTATGTACCCAGTCTGCGAATACGGCTATTTTGGAGTTACAGGTTCGGATTGCGTCATAAACCAAGCCCACTCTGTGATAGGCATGCTGCATGGTTGACTGAATGTTCTGGCCCCACCAGCCCCCTCCCCAATTATTAGGTCCGAAGAGGATAAAATTATTTGGCCAGCCTCCACCATTAAGTTGGTTCCACAGCACCGAGTAACGGATTGCCCAGTTGGGCCGGAAATGGTAGCTTGCCGTAAACTGAGGCCAAGCCGCATAGATGGGAAGTTGGAGGTCGCTATTAAGGTCCGTTCGGTTTTCCGAATTCCCCCACCAGCCCCAGTTCCAATTGGAATAGCGTGGCCACCCAATGTAACCGCCCATATTGGCAAAGATCACCTGGGCGCTCATTTCCCATTGGCCCTGTTTCGGCGCTGGCAGAATACATGGAGCAACAAATTCATAGGGCGCACAGAAGGCCGGTTTGACCTTTGAGATCCCAAATGGAGGGGGTGGGACGCACAAGTATGCGGCCGGGGGGGCCGCAAACTTCGAAATTTGATGGGATTTGGCTCTTGGAACTACGGGGGCGGCTATTCCACTCGACTGATTAGGTTTGAGCAGAATTTCCAACGAGTCATCTGGCCCCGCTGCCCAGGAAGCGTTCAGGAAAATGGTTGATAAAAAAATAACTAGACATACCAACGGCGTAAAAGGTATTCTTCTCAACATACCCTTCCTCCCAGCTCGAAATGTTGAAAATTGCTTTAATAGCTATTCTTTGTTTTTGTCAAGAAAAAAATAAAACTAATTATCAACAAGTTGAGATCATTTCCTAGAATAAGGTAGATGCAAACTTATATTATATTGAATTAATTAAATATATTTATTGGAAGGTTGGGTGACAGGTGCCCGAAATTCTTCCCCTCCCCGGAGTGATGATCAGCCATCACTTGACACGATCTCCCGAGTCAGATAACGCTATATTACTAAAAAAGCGAGCGAAACTGGAGCCCCCCAGCGAAAGAAGATCAAGATGTCAACAATCTTCATTTGCAAGGGTTATTGATAAAAAATGGTGTAATATTGATGGAGAATGACAATATGCTGAGACTGCAATTTAGTTATCTTACTTTGAGAGGCACGATTTCTATGACGGACCAAAAGATGACAAAATGGACAGGCCGCTCTGTAACGAT
>CAIXMD010000420.1 GCA_903920415.1 uncultured Desulfomonile sp. | reverse complement strand
GGTATCCCATTTCAAAAAATTCCGTCCGACGGCATGGCACGTATGGACCTGAAAGCGCTTCGAGAAATTCTTGAGCAAGGCAACGTGGGGACAGTCGTTGTGACATTGGGCACTACGGGGTGTGGGGCCGTGGATCCGCTTCTCGGGATCCTCGAACTCCAGGGACGCTACGGGTTCAGAATTCACGCAGACTCGGCCTACGGAGGCTACTTTACCCTTGTGGATAATTTGAGACCCGAGACGAGAGCCGTCTTTGACCACCTGGCCCTGGTAGACTCCATAGTCGTAGATCCTCACAAACACGGACTTCAACCGTATGGCTGCGGGAGCGTGTTGTTCCAAGACCCTTCCGTGGGGAGGTTTTACAAGCACGATTCTCCTTACACGTACTTTACGTCGTCCGAACTTCACTTGGGTGAAATAAGCCTCGAATGTTCGCGGCCAGGGTCCTCCGCGGTCTCTCTATGGGCAACGCAGCGCTTGCTTCCCCTGGTTCCAGGCGGTTCCTTTGCCCAAGACCTTGGGAAAGGACGTAGAGCGGCCATGAAGTTCTTCGAACTCCTCAGCAATGATCCGCGCTTCATGACTGCCATGTCGCCTGAACTCGACATCGTTATCTGGGCTCCATCAGCATCTGGTGCAAGTGAGGCATCCAGACTCTCAGAGGCAATTTTCAAATCAGCCGTGCATGACAATCTTCACTTGGCAATAGCGAATTTCCCCAAGTCCATGTTCACTGAACATTGGCCGGGGCTCGTATGGGATCAGGATTCAATTACGTGCCTAAGGACGTGCCTGATGAAGCCCGAACATCTCGAGTGGATGGACCGGATCTGGGAAGCGCTGGATGCTGCTACAAAAAGGGTGGTGAAGTAAAGCGTAAATGGACAAGAATATTGAATGATTCAGCATGGATCATGCTGAGAGCGATTTGTTATGAAGGCTGGAGATACGGTTGTGGCATACCGCGAGGTACTGGGGGTCGATTTCATACCCGACGAATCGCCGTCCGGATTTGATTGCGGCAACGGCGGTAGATCCGCTCCCCATAAAAGGGTCCAGAACAGTCTCACCCTCAAAGGTGTAAAGCCGGATCAGACGGTCGACAAGCGCAACCGGAAAGGGGGCTGGGTGGCCTATTCGACGGGCCGATTCCGGTGGAATACTCCAGATACTTGTGGTTGCGGCCATGAATTCGTCACGGCTGATGGTGGATTGCCCTTTGTCCAACCTGTCGAAACGCTGCTTGGAAAAGACCAGGATGTACTCGTGCAAGTCTCTCAATGTCGGGTTACAGGCCGACATCCACGATCCCCACGCACAAGATCCGGACACGCCTTTACCTTTGATCCAGATGATTTCTCCACGCATGAGGAGACCTAGGTCGGCCGCTAGAGATGCCACATGAGCATTGAGAGGAATATAAGGTTTTCTTCCTAAATTCGCTATATTAAAAGCTATTCTACCGCCAGGCACGAGTGCCCTGTAAGTTTCTGCCAATACCCGTTTCAGAAAGTCCAGGTACTCCGGCAGGCTCAGATCCTGATCATAATCTTTGCCCACGTTATAGGGAGGGGAAGTGACCATAAAGGCCACCGAGTTGTCCGGAAGTTCGCTCATGTCTTCGGAAGAGTGCTGAAATACCCTGTCAAGTTTATTAGAAGGTATCTCGTTGATTGCTGCGAGATTCGTGCTGCATGGCTGGACTGAACAGAGTTTCCTGGCGTAATAACGGGACGAGTCATGGGATTCTCGTTTTCCGGTACCGAATGACGTCGTCACAGTTCTCTTTTTCACTAGTGTTCCGTCTGTTCCTGGGGCTTTAGGCAAGGCGAACCGAAGGCTCACGGGGGGAGGAATTACCATCATGT
>CAIXMD010000419.1 GCA_903920415.1 uncultured Desulfomonile sp. | reverse complement strand
TCTTGAAAAGTACCTGAAAATCTACGTCCACGAATCCTCCCGGTTTCTTTGGATTTCCTCAATATTCTTTGTCATCTTTTTCGTCACCGCGATTTTCCGCACTTACGTGGATGCTGCCTTTCTCAAGCGCTACGGTCCGCAATATGTTCCTTGGATGCTTCTCATCAACGCCATCCTCACTTTTTTCGTGTTTGGGATCGTGGATAGACTTGGTAGGCGCTTCGCGGACGTAAATTTGCTGTCCGGGTTCCTTGTTACCTATGGAGTCTCTTCAACCGTCCTTTTTTTTATGGTTAAGGCAGACTTCACAATTGCATTTCCTATACTGTATCAGCTTCTTTACCTTCTTGATGCGATCCTGCTCGTCTATTTGTGGAACATTGCCGGAGACCTTTTCGATGCTCGGCAGGGAAAAAGGATCTTTCCTCTGATTACTGCCGCCCAAGTGCTGGGAACTACACTAGGAAGTTTTGCCACAAAGCCTTTTACCATTGGTTTCGGAAACGATTCGACGCTGCTCCTCTTTGGTGCGGTGTCCCTGTTAACCGCAATCTTCCTTTACCGGACCGGCTCAGACTTGATGAGCAAAGCTGTATCGAAAGTTACCATAGGAAAAGCGGCAACCATACGACTCTCAGAAGTACCAGGCCTAATGGCAGAGTACCCAATGATTCGGTATTTGATCGTAACCGGCCTAGTACCGAACATACTTTTGCCAATATTCTTGTATCAGTTTAGTGTGATAGCCACCCACACGTTCACCACACAGGATTCTCTCATTTCTTTCCTGAGTATTTTCCGCGGCATAACCACTTCTCTGACATTCGTGCTCCTGTTTTTTATGGGTCGACTTTATCAATCTATGGGTTTGGCCAATGCCTCACTGGTTCAACCAATTAATTTTGCAATTCTTTTTGGCTCATTATCTGTATTTTTCAACATTTACGTTGCCTGTTACGGGCAATTTACCACGATTCTCATTCAGAGGGCCATTTCCGGACCTGTCAACAAAGTGTTATTCAGTATCATCCCGTCCGAACTCGTGGCTTGGAGCCGCACCTTTATCCGGGGGACGGTACTCAAAGTCGGCATGCTCACTGGCTCCATAATAATGATTGTTCTGAAACCTGTGGTAAGCGCACAGTATTTATCAATTATAGCTTTGGCTTTGACTGCTTATTGGATCTTTGAGTCACTTATTTTTAGAAAGCTCTACAAGCGCATACTCAAGCAAGTCATAGTTGAAAAACAAATAGATTTCGATCAGATCGAGGCAGTCCGGACCTTCGATAGCGGTGGATCCGCCATGGAACTCGGCCCTGTTGCTGTTGAAGATAGGCCTTATGAGGTTCTTGGAGTTGATAAAACTGTCCAGGCACTCGATCCGGAAGTTGCCCTTAAGCTTCTTACTGATGAGAATCCTCTCTCAAGAGCCGAGGCGGCAGCATCCTTTGTAATTACGAGAGACATTCGTGCGGTAGGAAAACTGGTCCAATGCCTTGAGGACACTGATGAAGACGTGAGAAAAGGGGCTATCGAGGCATTGATGGGCTATCGAGATATTATACTACCGTTCTTGGAAGTCTCGCTTTTGGATGCATCTCCTAGAGCCAAACGAGGTATTCTCGAAGTGATAAGGCTTTCCGGTCTCAAGGAATTTGAGATGATACCTTTTCTGGGCAAAGAACTGAAGTTAGCTTATTCAAACCTGATAGTGATGCGAGTCCTTGACTCTATTGAAACCTCAATTAGTGTTGAGCTGCTTCGGAAACATATGGAAGAATTGAATGAAGATACCCTGAGCCTGATTTTTCAGGCGTTGTGGGTTTATCATGCTGACATGAGGCTCATGTACCAGGCCCTCAAATCAGAAACCGCCTCTCTTGCCGTTGAACTGGTCGAAAACTCTATTAATAAGGAAATAGTGCCTTATCTTATTCCTTTGATTGAAGACATTCCCTTGGCTGAAAAAATAGAAAAGGGTAAGAAACTTTTCCCTCTTATACGGAACGACACTATGGAACGCGTACTCACTTTTCTGGTGGACGCAGAAGACCCAGTCACTCGCATGCTCGCTCTCTTTGTGATAGGAGAGCGACTTGCAGGGAGTTCCTTTATACCTGTAATCGAATCCAGGCTCGATGACAGGTTCTCTTACGTACGAGAAATCGCTGATTACGCTCTAAGGCGCAACATGAATGAGGTAACCGCCATGCCCGATGTTACCGAAAGAATCAAAAAGCTTAAAACTTTTGACATCTTCGAAGGAATGGGAGTCCGTGAACTCCATGCAATAGCTTCTGTCGTAAACATGGAGCATTTTGAACCCGGGGATATCATGATTAAGGAAGGTGAGGAGAACTCATCCGTCTATTTAATAGTTAGTGGGAAGATCACCATTTTCAAAGACTTTGGGACTGCGAATCAAAAGGAAAAGGTCAAGGTTGGAGAAGGGGCTTTCATCGGAGAGTTGAGTCTTTTTACACGGATGGCTCCAAATGCCACTTGCGTTGCAGCAGAGAGTTCCGAAGCGTACGTGCTCAAGCATCACCAGTTTCAGGAGATAATGAGAATCTATCCCCAGATAGGCATTAACCTCTGTCGTTTCTTTACAATGAAACTGAGACAGAGCAACTATTGACGAACCGGTTGTAGTTTCAACCTTGATCTAACTTGCGAAAAAGACTTTGAAAGCCTTATGACACATCCAAATATCGTCTTTGGCGCTAACCTCGAGAGGAGAATGCATCCCGAGGACAGCCGGACCACAGTCGATTATTTCTATTCCTGAATTGGCCAGATACTTGGCCACGGTACCACCCCCGCCCTCATCAACTTTCCCAAGATCCCCGGCTTGCCAGACGATTGCGTTATCGTTGAAGAGTTTCCGCACCCAGGAAGCGTACTCGGCGTTGGCTTCAGAGGCCATGAACTTGCCTCCATGGCCGGTATATTTCGTAAGGTTGATTCCGTGACCCAGCTTTGCGCAGTTACGTTTCTCATAGACGTCCGAATAGGTAGGATCAAGAGCCGCTGTAACGTCCGCTGAGAGGGCCTTGCTGTTGAAGTAACAAAGATGAAGGTTTCTTGTGGTAGGCTCTATCCCGACTTTAGCCATCAGATCCATCAAGAACATTTCAAGGGCTAGAGATTTCGCACTGGTGTTGCCCTCGCTGCCGATCTCCTCTTTGTCGTAGAATACCGCTATCGCAGAATGTTCCGGGACTTTCGTCTCCATGAGGGCTGTGAAGCTTGTATAGGCACATACTCGGTCATCTTGGCCATACCCTGCTATGAAACTGGAATCTAAACCGGCATCACGGGCCGGCTCTGCAGGCACTATCTGAAGCTCCGCTCCTATGAAATCTTCTTCCTTGATTTTGTACTTCCTGTCTAAAAGTTCTAATATGGCTAGTTTGACCCGATCACGGGCCTCTTTGTCTTCATAGGGGATGCTTCCAACAACGAGATTGAGATTCTCCCCTGGAATGAATTCGGAAGCCTTCTGGTCCATCAGCTTTCGTGACAGATGCGGCAGAAGATCAGGAATAGTCAGAACCGGCTCTCCCGGCAGAAAACCGATTTCGACATACACTGAGGAACCGTCTGATCGGATAACTGTTCCGCAGAGAGCAAGAGAGCGAGCGACCCAGTGGTATTTCTTGATGCCACCGTAATAATGAGTCTTAAGAAATGCTAGGCCGGAATCCTCGTAAAGCGGATTCGGTTTCAAGTCGAGTCGTGGACTATCCACGTGCGAGGTGATAATCCTCACTCCGTCGGTCATGGGCTTCTTGCCCAATACTGCAATAGCCAGGAATTTACCTCTAGAAACCTGAAACAGTCGGGGAACTTTGTGGAGGTCAGTGCTTAGGTCGCGAAAACCGTTGCCGGTGGCACCTTCCACGAGGACTTGGACAGCCTTTCTTTCAGTGCGAGCCTGATTCAAAAAATCTCGATAGTTCTCCGCGTAAGAAAAAACATGCTTCTTTTCCTGAGAGTTAAAGCCATCCCAACAGCGTGCTTGTTCCTTTACCAACCTTTCTTCAAGTTGACGGGTCTTCTTGGATTCTTTTTTTTCAGCCATTATTGGAACTCCTAGACCTGCATTACGAGTTCAAAGTCGCTGAACCTAAACCAGTTGTGTACAGGATCTCGGGATCTTGATACGAGTTCACTAAATTTTTGACCGATCTCAACGTTTAAACTTCCAGGGAGGGTCCAGAGGGTTGAAAGGTTCAGACATGGATCGCGGTTGATCTGAGGCAGGGCCCATGGGACCCATTGCGGTCGCTGACGCGGCCTTTAGGGGCGAGTTAAGTTTGTTGCGTGCAAGAAAATCCCTTGCGACATTGATAGGCGTTGCAAAACCGATACCTTGGCTTTTCCAGAGCAGTATCGTGTTTATTCCGATCACCTCTCCATCCATATTGAAAAGAGGGCCACCTGAGTTCCCCAGATTCATTGCTGCATCGATCTGAATGAGAGGCGGATATCCGGCTCCGGGAATGGTCCGTTTCTGCGCGCTCACTATTCCGATCATGATGGATTGTCCAATTCCATACGGATTCCCTATCCCAACTACCCATTCACCAAGTTCGACTCCATCTGAGTTCCCCATCTTGACCGGTTGGAGTCCGTCTACGTCGATTTTCAATACAGCCAAATCATTCTTCGCATCCTTGAATAGAGCCCTAGCCGTATATTTAGTGCCGTTGAGAAGTTCAACCTCTATTTGTGTGCCGTTTCGTAAAACGTGTTCGTTGGTGATTATCAGACCGTTCCTAGAAATGATGAAACCGGACCCGTACCCCATCGCCTTTCCTATGGCATCACCAGAAAAGCCAATATTGCCGATAGACCACGTTGATCCGGCTTCCAGCATTCGAATGGAGACCACGGAGGTGTTAACTCGCTTGATAAGTTGTCTAATGTCCGGGAAGTTTCCGTGCCGTACGAAGGATTCCTCCTGTTGGGTTTCAGAAGTCCCGGCCGCCGGCTCAGGCTTGAAAGGAACCGGGGACAGACCAATTGGACTCTTGTGGCCATCAAATCGAGTATCAATCTTAGACTCAGCGCCGTAAGTGGTGGTCAGGCTACCTGAATTGGAAGGAGTCGCGGCCTTGCGAAGCATTAAATCATCGGCGTCGCAGTAGGAATTAAATAAGAGCAGCAACCCGGCAAGATATGTTATGGTAACCAAGCTGAGGAATCGGAAAGACGTCATCCAAGGACTCCTTCAAACGCTTTCCGGAGAAGCACCGAAATAAGGGCGCTCATTTTCCGGGTGTTGAATTTGGATATATTCTTATCGGATGAATTTTGTCAACGTATTTCTAGATTTTCCTTGACACAATCCATAAGTTTTAGGTATTTTTTAATGTTTTGTATTAACAACAAAGGGCCTTTCAAGGAGCAATAGGTACATGTACGAGCTTGAAATAATTGGAGTCTTTTCGGCAGCCCACCGATTGAGGGACTATCACGGAAAATGCGAGCATCTCCACGGACACAATTACCGTGTTCACGTAGCAGTTCGGGCCGCGTCCACAGGTACAGGAGGTATAGTTATAGATTTCAGCGATCTCAAAAGCGCCTCTAGCCGAGTCCTCGATAGACTTGACCATACTTTCCTGAATGAAATTGAACCATTCGACGAAATAGAGCCTTCAGCGGAAAATATAGCAGCTTTTTTATTTTCAGAAATCGCCCGGGAACTTAATGATCGGGCGGGACTGCTGTACAGTGTCTCAGTCTGGGAATCGGATACGTCAAGGGCTACCTTTTTCAGATAAGGACGGTGAGTTATTGATTTGATTCCCCTTGGTTGCATCATTTGATGGAGTATTTTTGTGAACGTTTTATCAATGCCTGACATCCAGAGTTTACCGGACGGTCGAAAAATCCCCATCGACAAGGTAGGTGTCAAGGGATTGCGGTACCCTATATCCGTAAAAGACCGAAAAAAAGGATTACAACACACAGTCGGACTTTTTGATCTATTTGTCAATCTTCCTCACAACTTCAAGGGAACTCACATGAGCCGGTTCATAGAAGTGCTCAACGAATTCCGCGGTGAGATTTCCATGGAAAAATTTGAGGAAGTACTTGAAAAGATCAAGAAGAAGCTCAATGCCAAGAGCGCACATATGAACGTAGAGTTTCCTTATTTCGTCGAGAAGTGCGCACCCGTTACCGCGACCCCCGGACTGATGTCCTACACTTGTTTTATGAGGGGGGCACTTTCCGATCGTTTTGATCTCATCGTTGGAGTAGAAGTGCCTGTTACGACCGTGTGCCCATGCTCCAAACAAATATCCGATTACGGAGCCCATAACCAGCGAGGGCTCGTACGCGTACAGCTCCGGTTCAAGAAATTCTTTTGGATAGAGGAAATCATCGAGATAGTAGAATCATCTGTGAGTTCAGAAATCTATTCGCTTCTAAAAAGGCCTGACGAAAAATTTGTCACTGAGAGAGCATACGAAAACCCCATGTTCGTGGAGGATGTCGTCCGTATTGCTGTCTCAAGGCTGAAGGCCAAAAATAACTTTCCATGGTACCGTATTGAAGCTGAGAATTTTGAATCCATCCATAACCACAGTGCTTATGCGATGATCGAGAAGGACTTCTCCCCAGAGCCGGAGTGTTTCCAAGGGGCAGCCGGGATACGATCGAACGGTTCTGTCTAGTTTTGGCAGCTCTCACTGTCATGATTTTCTTGACAATTTTTATTTATGTCTCTAGTTTTAATCAGTTGCGTCGGATATGTTAATTTGATCAAGAACAGGCAAGAAATTTTCCAAAATTATGGTGTTTCCAGAATGCGGTTTTTTTCTCGTTCATGAGTGGCCTGCTTAAAGGAGGATCGTTGCGAAACAGAATCTCGCTTGTTCTTCCAGCATTGCTGTTACTGGAGGCAGGTCAAGTCTGGGGGATGGAACTGAACTTTTCGGAAAACTCCCTCAGCGAGTTGGCGACGCGGATACGGAACGTCGAAGTCGTTCTGCCTTCTCAACCCAAGAGCATCCGCCAAGATTTCGAACGAAAAAAGACTAACAAAGAGCGAGAAGTTATAAATAGGCAACTCGACTCCCTTCCTCCTTTGATTTCGCCTTCCACAATCGTCAAGAAGAATCAGAATTATCAGCCAATTCCTAAGACCGTGCAACCGCGCCCAATCCGGCACCAAAAAGAGGTTCAGTCCGCCGACATTTCACCCCTGACGACAGGATGGCCAATTGCTCAGGCCGTTGCAAAGGAAGCGGGATTTTCATTGGAGCCCAGAGGCGTGAAGGCATCTTTCAAGCCTAGTGTAAGAGCCAAGGCAATGCTTTGCGTGGACTGTTCTACCAACAAAGTCAGGCTGGCCGAGAATACGTCTGAACCTCTCCCAATAGCTAGCATTACTAAGCTGTTTACGGCTATGGCGGTGATAGACGAAATGGACCTGAAAAGTGTTTTGGAGGTGCCCAAGGACATTAAAAGCGTTGAACACCACGTCGTAGGAATTCGGCCGGGAGATCTTCTCACCGTAACGGACCTTCTGCACGGGTTGCTTATCGAATCAGGTAATGATTGTGCGGAAGTCTTGGCAGGAGCTTATCCCAAGGGAGGCAGGGACGGCCTGATATCAGCGATGAATCGGCGTGCATCGGAGATTGGAGCGACCCGCACGAGCCTGCATACTCCAAGTGGACTTGACAGCAAGCCAACACAAGGGAGAAAAATAGGCGGTACAGAGTCTGGTCCAAGGATTCCAAACACGGCCTCAGCCGAAGATGTGGCCCTCATAGCTCGCCGTGCTTTTACTTATCCCCTGATCTGCAAGATCACCAGCATGAAGACGTATACCATGCGCACGCGAAACGAAAAGCCACGAGATTACAGGCTTGTGTCCAATGACAAGCTGTTGTTCAGAGGACTTCCAATTGCCGGTGCTAAGACAGGGTACACGGATTCTGCAGGCAAATGCATCGTGGCGCTGTTTCGGGATCGGGAAAAAGAGCACATGGTGGTCGTGCTTAACACTCGGAAACATTTCAACGCTGCGGAAAGAATCTACCGGTGGGCATGCAGGCCCCCCATTGAGAGTACATTACGGTGATAAATTAATTCAAGGGGGCTCTTTCTCCCGTTAGAAGGTCTTCTGAAAAAGCCTTATGAGTCGGAACTCAACACTCTTCAACCATCTTCCTGAATATTTCAAATAAATAACGGG